>JALVLE010000119.1 GCA_027033555.1 Caldifarciminota bacterium
CTTTTCCTCAAAAATAACCTTCCCGAAGGGGGTATTGTTTCATCAAAATAAAAAAGGCAAAAATCCAGGCAGAATCAGAATTTTGTTGGTATATTATGCCAGAAGTTTTTTCTTTTTCCATTTGTTTTGGCTTAAAATAGTTTTGTTATGTTTAAGAGAGTGCTTGTGGCCAACAGAGGGGAAATAGCATTACGGGTAATTTATGCCCTCAAAGAATTGGGCATAGAATCGGTTGCCATTTATTCTGAAGCTGATAAACACGCACTTCACGTGAGTATTGCTGATTATTCTGTATGTGTTGGACCTCCTCCACCCCAGGAGAGCTACCTCAATATTCCGAGAATAATAAGCGCTGCAGAGGTGGCAGGAGCGGATGCCATTCATCCGGGTTACGGTTTCCTCGCAGAAAACCCCGAATTTGCTGAAATTGTTGAAAAGGCAGGTTTTACATTTATTGGCCCTTCACCAGACTCTATAAGACTTATGGGAGATAAAATCGCTGCAAAGAAGGTAATGAGTGAAGCGGGGGTACCCATTCTGCCCGGTACTCTTGAACCTGTATCCACCTATGCAGAGGCAGAAAAAATTGTAAGGGAAATAGGCCTACCTGTAATAATTAAGGCTGCAGCTGGTGGAGGAGGAAGGGGCATGCGAGTGGTTGAAAAAATGGAAGATTTAAAGGCCCAGCTTGAAACAGCACAGAAAGAGGCTGAGATTGCTTTTTCTGATGGAAGAGTGTATATTGAAAAGTATATTAAGAGACCAAGACATATAGAGGTACAGATTCTCGCAGATAAATTTGGTAATATTATTCACCTTGGTGAAAGAGAATGCTCCATACAAAGAAGACATCAAAAGCTCCTTGAAGAATCCCCCTCGGTGGTGGTGGATGAGAATACCCGTGAAAAACTTGGAGAAATTGCCATAAGGGGTGCCCAAAAAATAGGTTATTACTCTGCCGGCACAATGGAATTTATAAGAGATGAGAACGGCAATTTTTATTTTATGGAAATGAACACAAGAATACAGGTTGAGCACCCTGTAACTGAATGGGTAACCATGATTGACCTCGTAAAAGAACAAATAAGAATAGCAGCCAACGAAAAACTTGATGTAAAACAGGAAGAGGTGGAGATAAAGGGGCACGCCATTGAGGTAAGAATTAATGCTGAAGATCCTGATAACAATTTTGCTCCCTCACCCGGCAAAATCACTTTCCTGCATCTGCCAGGAGGGCCAGGAATCAGGGTGGATTCAGCCATTTATCACGGATACGTGATTCCACCTCATTATGATTCCCTGCTCGCCAAATTAATTGCAAGGGGAAGAGACAGGGACGAAGCAATAGCGCGTATGAGACGCGCACTTGACGAGTTTATCATTGAAGGGGTTAAGACTACCATACCTTTATTTAAAAAGATTCTCAACCACCCGGATTTTGTAAATGGAGTGATTGATACCAGATTTCTGGAAAGACTCTGATGCTTGGGCTATTAAAGCTTGCAGCCAAAGGGACCGGTCAGGCATTTATTCTTTTATGGGAATCTTTGCTTGCATTAAAAGAAATAAAGAAAATTAAAAGACCGCTTATAGATCAGCTTGAATTTTTCGGGGTACGCTCAGTTTTTCTTGTTGGACTTGCTTCCTCTTTCATCGGGATGGTTTCATCTGTTCAAACTGCCTACCAGATAAAAGACTACGCCCCTCTTGACCTCTTGGGGATGGGCGTTGCAAAGGTGGTGATGATGGAACTTGGGCCGGTGATAACGGCTTTGATTGTAGCAGGAAGAGTAGGAGCTGGAATGGCAGCTGAGCTGGGAACAATGCGAATTACAGAGCAGATTGATGCCCTTGAAACACTTGGTATTAATTCGGTTCGCCATCTTATTCTTCCACGCATACTCTCTGGCATTATAATGATGCCCCTTCTTGTGGTTCTTGCAGACTTTGTCGCCATTATGAGCTCAGCGATAATATCTGCACTCTACCTTGATATACCTTTTTCGGTTTTCTTTTCAGGCATAAGAACATATTTTTATCCCATTGACCTTTTTGGAGGCCTTACAAAGAGTGTTGTGTTTGGGTTCCTTATAGCGTTTATCTCAAGTTCATTCGGATACTATGCCAAAGAAGGTGCCAAGGGTGTGGGAATAGCCACAACACAGGCGGTGATGTATTCCTCCCTCTTTGTGCTTATGGCAGATTATTTTTTAGGAGTGTTGATTTACGGATGATAAAGGTAATTAATCTTAAAAAAAGTTTTGATAACAAAAGGGTCTTAAAAGGCGTGAATCTCACTATTCTTGATGGGGAAGATATAGCTATTCTCGGAAAAAGTGGAGAAGGAAAATCTGTTTTCTTAAAACATATTATAGGGCTTTTAAAGCCAGACGAAGGAGCAATTCTGGTGGATGGAGTTGATATTACAAAACTCTCAAAAACAGAACTTTATAAAATAAGACGTAAGTTCAGCTATGTTTTTCAGGGAGCTGCACTTTTTGATTCTCTCACTGTTTACGAGAATATAGCTCTGCCTCTGAGAGAAAGAGGAGTATCAGAAGAGGAAATAAGAAAAAAGGTAAAAGAAGCTTTATGGCTTGTGGATCTTGATGGTACAGAAAACCTTTATCCAGCAGAGCTCTCCGGAGGCATGAAAAAGAGAGTGGGCTTTGCAAGGGCAATTGTTTCCACCCCTAAATATCTCTTGTATGACGAACCTACAACAGGTCTTGATGTACTTACATCCTGGAAAATTAACAAGCTTATAAAAAAACTCAATAAAATGAAAGGAATAACTGGAATCCTTGTTACACACGATATTCGCTCGGCACTTTACACTTCAGATAAAATAGCCCTTTTAAAAGATGGTGTAATTGTGGAAATCATTGAAAGTTCCCGGTATAAAGAGGCTAAAACCGAAGAGCTAAGGGAATTTTTACAGGCAGGTGGCCTTTTAGAAGAGTGCAATGAGAGTTAATAAAGATTAAGGAACAATACTCCCTTTTTAGCCAGAAGAAAAATGTGCTGGACAGCTTTCCATGGTTTTTTTTCAGGTTTTTCTTTTATTACAAAAAGCTCCGGTATAACAAAACCTTTGGGTTTATCTGCAAGGAATATAACCGTTCCCCTTAAAAGCCCCTCAAGATAATTTATTCTCTCCATACTTGATGCCAGTACAAACTTTAAAGAATCTCTTATTTTTTCAACCCCCTCAAATTCCACCTCTGCGCCGAAATCCCTGAAGAAATCTACATAGTATAGAAGAATACCCGAGCTTGCAAGGAGGTATTCATAGAGTTCTTTATCGGGTACAACAAATATCCTCTCTGGCTTTACCTGAAATCTTTTAAGAGCATAAAAAAACGAAGAAATCTTTTTCTGCGTTTTACCATTTGTACCTATCCTGCCGAAAAAGATAAGTATATCTGGTTTGTCCTTTATTGTTAATGTGAGAATTTTCTCAAAAGCAAGTCTGCTTCCACACAACCTGTCAAAATCAGTAATGATCTCCACCCTGATTGGTCTGAATGTATCCTTCCAGATACTTTCATCTGTGGAAGCGCTACGTGAATAAGAACCGTGTAAAGTAGTTATATCATAGGCCTTTTCTTTAATTTTCATTGTCCAGAGTGGAATTAGTTGAGAGGCGACGAAAGACGAAACAAGGAGAGTGAGTATAAACAAAAAAATGAGAAAAAGATAATTAAGAACCCTGTATTTTTTTTCAGAAACTGGAATCCTTATCTTCTTCATTCTGATAGGTTTTTACAGAGTCCATAAGGGTGTCTGCATGATTTACCACATCTGGTCTCACACAGGACTTAAGCTTGACTTTTAACGATCCGAAATAAAGCCGGCTTTTCATATAAATGGGCAAGCGGAGTGAATCTGCAGAGAGATAGATTTCAGCCTTCCCGCCACCTTTTATTATGCCGCCACTCAGGTCGGGTTTCAGCATGTAGCATTTCGTCTTTTTTCCCCTGTATTTACAGGAGCGCACTCCCACAACAGTAATCTTAGCTATTTTATTTCTCCTGTCAACATGATAGGGAACATATAGTGTATCACCGGGCTGGAGGGATACTGTGCGTATGTAATAATAGAGGCCAAGCGGGTCCACAGCTCCATACGAAAGGTTCTCTTTTTTTCTGCCTTTTGAATACACAGCAAACCCACTATCAGGATAATAGTCTATTACAAGAGAGTCATTAAACTTGCCTTCCCTGAGTTTTTTGATGTACCTGAGGGTATAAAGGCTGTCTGCATCAATATAGGAATAAATGGTATCTGCTACGGTAAAAATGGCAGCTGCCCCTTCAGAACGTGCATCCATCCTGATAACAAAAACCCTGTGTCCCCTTAACGTGTCCTCTCTGAGAATCTGCATCCGCATGGAACCAAGTCTTAAAAAACCGTAATATACCTCAAAATTTAACTTCTCTCCCGTAGAAAACGGAAGGACAGAAGACAGTAAAAACATTGCAACCAAGGAGAAGAGGCTCAATGCCCCTTCTCCTTTGCTTTTTCTTTCCTGTAAGCCATTTCCCTCAATTTATTTACATAGTCAGGGGATTCAAAACTATACGTGTACCTCTCGGGTACATCATATCGGCCTTCAACAATTGCTACCACATCCTCTGCAAAGACAATTTCCTCATCCGTAGGTATAACAAAGACCTTCACGGGAGAATCGTCTGTGGAAATTATAGACTCTTTGTATCTGGTTACTGCTTTTTCGTTTCTTTCTTTATCAAGATATATCCCTAACCTTTCAAGTCCCTTCAGTGCTTTTTCGCGAATTATCGGGCTTTTTTCGCCCACACCTGCAGTAAAAACAATTGCATCCACCTCACCAAGAACAGCATAATAGGCTCCCAAATATTTTCTTATCCTGTACGCCTCCATTTCAATAGCAAGCTTTGCAAGCTTATCCCCCTTTTCTGCCGCAAGCTCTACATCCCTCCTGTCTGTATATTTCCCGGTAATGCCCAGAATACCGCTTTTTTTATTGAGTATATAAATTACCTCTTCGGCGGTGAGTTGCTCTTTTTCCATAATAAAGGTAATTATTGCAGGGTCCACGTCCCCCGAACGAGTCCCCA
>JALVLE010000120.1 GCA_027033555.1 Caldifarciminota bacterium
CCTATCCATAACTTTTAAGCATATCATTTTACTTTTTGAATTAATGGATTATATCATTGTTTTTTTATACAAAAATGTAAATTTATTTAATGAAAACGATTTGAAAATATAAAAAATAAAAGGAGAACAAAAATGAAGGCGGGGAGAGTTAAGGGGTTCATATCCTTATTAAGTTTTTTTCTTTTATTTTTAAGCATTTCTAAAGCTGAAATGAGTAATTATTGTGCTGTTCCTCCTACAATAGGCTATTCGGTAAGTCCTAATATAATGTTGGTTTTACAAGATGATGGGAGAATGAGATGGAGAGCTTATTGTCGTGATGATGATGGAGATGGTTATTGTGATAATACATATAACCCAACTGTAGAGGATTATGATGGTTATTTTGAAAAGGGAGCTTTATATAGATGGAATACTACAGGTTTTTATTGGGAAAAAACAACATCTGGAACACCTGCCACTTGTCCTGATACAAATGAAAAATACCCAATAGAGTATAAGGAAAATAAAGCTTATGGAAAAACATATTACGAATTAGAATATTCAGTGTTAAGAGGAAGTTTAAAAATATACAATATAGACTTTGGAAGTGGAAATATTACTGTTTATGACGATGGGACAGGTTATTTAAGAAGAAGTGATACTCACAGTATTGTAGGAGAAATTGTTTATTCAAATTCTTCAGGTGTTGGTGAAATAAATTTTTATACCGCTCCATCTTCCAATTTTGAGGTTTATTATGGTTATAACTTAAATACAAAACTAATTTATAAAGGAGAATGTTTAAATTATCACTTTATGACAAGAATAGATATAGTTAGGTATATATTAACTGGAGGTTCTCCAAGAAGCTGTCCTACAAGCTATATAGGATTAATAGTAAATGCTACTCCGTCTATCTGTGATCCTAGACAAAATACTGTTGATAAAGTAGGAAGTGATGAAATAATCTTAAGAACACAAGATTTTGAAGATTGGGACTTAAGATGGAGTAAAAGTATATGCTGGGATACAACTTGTATAAAAAATTACACTTTTCCCGGTATACCTGTAAAGGTTGAGTTATCTAGAGTTTTTAATGGAATTCTTTATAAACAAGCAGAGCTAAAAAATATAGGAAAAGCTAAACCTAGAATAGGATTAATAACTTACGATACTGCTTGGCCTGTTATACATGATAATAAAGTCTATATAGGTGATTTTAGGACAAGTATTACCGACTACAATAAAAATTATGAATATCAACATGTTATTACATCTATAAATGCAAACAGAGATTTACTACCTTGGATACCTACTTCAACATGTAAGACAGCTGGAATATGGGATGCTGGAAACTCTATGGCACCTGCTCTATGGGATGTTTATAGATATTTTTCTCAAGAGACCCCATTATATTGTGGTTTAGACCCTTCAACATCTTCAGATGATAAATGGAAAAATCCGTTATATCAATGTATAAACTTTGATAATAATGGAAATTGTATAGAGGTAGCTCCTGCTCCATGTTCTAAAAACTTTGTTATTCTTATAACTGAAGGAATGTGGAATATAGGAAGTGATAGTGATGGAAATTTAATAAAAACATGTAAAATAACTGATGGATTTGAAGAGCATGCATCTGACCC
>JALVLE010000121.1 GCA_027033555.1 Caldifarciminota bacterium
AAAATTCATCACGAGTTTCTCATACATTTCCGCCGCCTTTTGATAATCTCCTATTTTTTCATAGGCAAGCCCCAGCCTGTAATACACCTCATCCATTCTTCTATAGGTTTCCGGAAAAAGCTGTTTCGCCTTTAGAAGATACTCAATAGCCTTTCTGGGTTTTTTTAGCCTGTAAAGATATATGTCTGCAAGCTCTAAATATGTATTAAATTTATCCTGCTTTCCAGGATTTTGCTGTTTTAAAAAGGTCTCATATTGGGAAATAGCTATTTTATAATCTCCCCTTCTCAAGGCCTCATCTGCATCTTTTTTTACATCCTTAAAGCTGGCTCCCATAAGAAATACAACAAGTGCCAATATTCCCACCCTTTGCATAATCTTAACCTCCTTGTGTTTTGTTAAAAATTATACTCTTACAGTACAGGATGCTCAAAATGGATTAAAAGGCTATTCGCCAATTATTTTAATTACAACCCGTTTTCTCCGTTGCCCATCAAACTCCGCATAAAAAATCCGTTCCCATGGTCCAAGGTCCAGCCTACCATCTGTTATAGGAAGAACCACCTGATGATGAACAAGTATCCTTTTAAGATGGGCATCACCGTTTGTCTCACCTGTGAGATGATGTTTATAATCCGGTCTATATGGAGCAAGTTTTTCAAGCCACTCCCATATATCTTCCCACAACCCTTCCTCGTAATCGTTTACTATTATACCTGCTGTTATATGCATGGCGGATACAAGACAAAAACCCTCTTTAACGCCACTCTTTTTTACAGCTTCCTCAACTTTGTCAGTGATATGTACAAGCTCCCTCTTTTTGGGAGTATTGAACCACAGGTATTCTGTATAACTCTTCATTTCGCTTCCTCCTTGTTATGTTTACAAGATCCCCGTAGAAAAAACTAACCACCTCCATATATGAAAATCCATGACACATCATATAATCTGCACTTTCCATAGAAATTCCAAGGCCAGACCCCTTACCTCTTCCATAAATAAAAATAGTATCGGGCTTTTCTTCTATATATATCAAAAGAGAGGGAAGAGAAAGAATCTTCTTTACGGAATCTGCTGATATAATAATATCATTGTCACCATGGAAACTTTTCACCCTTCCTGAAGAGGTAAGTTCCAGTGGAGTAAGCTTTTTTGTACCAAGAAGCTGAAAAAGTGAATCTTTGGTTATAACTCTTTTCCAGGCAAAAGATTTACCATATTTCGCGAATGTATCAATAACAGAGACAAGATAATCAAAGCGGCAACCGACATCAGTACCATCTTCAGTAATACCTCCTGAATTTGTGTGATAAAACGGAATAATTACGCTGTCGCCTTTAGTCAGAATTTCACCTGTGGTAAATTTGCTTGCAAAATTACCAAGTGATAACTCACCATCTCGGCCTCTGTAAACAAAAAAATCCGTGCTATCTGGAATAAACCCTTTTGTGCGGGCAAGGTAAAGAAGCAACGTTCTGGCTATGATACTTTTCAGTTTTAAGAGTTCCCCATTTTTGTTGTTCACCGGTATTGTGGTCAAAATAGATTTCACAGCATCTTCCAGCTTTATTTTATTTAATACAAGGAGACTTCCAGCAGGAGTCACTTTAATCAGGAT
>JALVLE010000122.1 GCA_027033555.1 Caldifarciminota bacterium
AAGTTCTATTTTACACCTTCTTACACAGTTTAAAAAGAATTTTGATGCAGATACACTCAGGGAAACGGCTCCACTTGAGGTTATTGATGATTTTTTTGAGCTTACAGGATACATGACCAGGCTTGAGCGGGCGAGAAGCTCATCAAGGATACAGGAAAGGGAAAATGTCGTGGAGTTTCTGGAATTTGTTTCTGCATACAGGTCTGGGGAGCACAAGAGGCTCTTGAACGATGTAGTAATGTTGAGAAAGCTGGGGGTTGAAGCTCAAAGTCAAAGAGGTGTAAGGCTTATGACAGTACACCAGGCGAAAGGCCTTGAGTTTCCGTGTGTTTTTGTGGTAGGGCTGTATGAGGGAAGATTTCCACTTTTAAGCAAATATGGGAAAGACAGTGATATTGAAGAAGAGAGAAGGCTTTTTTATGTGGCTATAACGAGAAGTCAGGGGAAACTCTATCTTTCCTACCCCAAATACAGATACGGGAGGTTCAGGAATGAGCCTTCTGTTTTTATTTCTGAAATGTTTTTGCAACCTGGTGAGGATTAAATTTTTCCAAGTCCCACCAGCACGCCCCCGGTGACTATGAATATGATGCCCTTTGTGCGTAAATTGTCCATCTTTTCTTTGAAAAACAATCGCGCATACAATGCACTCATAAAGGGGCTTGTGGCTGATATAGGAAGGACTATATACAGAGCTCCGTGTTTTATGGCAAGAAAAAAGAAAAACATACTGAGAAAATCTCCAGCAATCCCTGCAAGTATTACCTCTTTTATGTGTATTTTCTCAAATTGACAGAGTATGTCCTTTTTAAAAGCAATGAGGTTGAAGAAAAGTAAAAATAACATAGAAAAAAACACCCTGAGAGTCGTCATCGTGATAGGAGAGACGTAAAAAAGAACTATTTTAAAAAGAAAAGAGTTTATACCCCACAAAAATGCCGTAATCATTGCGTACAAAATTGCAAATCTTTCGCCAGTTTTTCTTTTTTTATCACTTTGCCTGAGGTTGTGGAGTCCCAAAAGGATTAAAAGAAAACCGAGAATGGACAAAAAGCTCGGAATAACATGAAAAAATAAAAGATCAAGCAGAATGGAAATGGCTGGATATGAATTTACGAGGGGGTGCACAATTGTTATATCAAGGCTTTTCATGGCTCTCACATAGAAATACCATGCAGCAATGGGGCCTATAAAAGATGTAAGAGCAACAAGAAGACATACGTTTAATGATAGGTTTTTGTACCAGCCAGGCTGATATAAGGAAATAAATACAAAGAGAATAAAAAAAGAGGAGGTTGATTTTAAAAAAGTTACCATTGTGGGTTTGGCCATCTCAGCGCTTTTTTTGAGCAGTACAGGCTGGAGTCCCCCAAATGCAGCGGAGAAGAAGGCAAATACTATAGCCATGGATATACAAACTTTGTAAGCAAGGCCAGGATGGTAGCAACAAATGTAGAAAGGAGTATGGAATAAAACATGATTTTTTTGTTAAACTCCTTGTATATGGCTGCGAGTGTTGCTATACAGGGAATATAAAAGACAGTAAATACAGTAAATGTGGCGAGTTGTGTGTGAGACATCACGTTTCCTATACTGGATAGGTGCGTGCCCAT
>JALVLE010000123.1 GCA_027033555.1 Caldifarciminota bacterium
CAAAGGAAGAGGATAACTTCATGAAGTTGATGGACACGAGACGTGTCCGTGGGCAAACAGAAGTTTTCAACCTAATTTTCAAAACTGGTCTGGATAAATTAATGCCACGGCAGTGGGGATTTAATATTCCAATTTCCTTTACCTACACCTGGAATCGAAGCCTCCCAAAGTATGAGACCAATACAGATATTTTGCTTTCTCCGGAGCAGAAAAAACGTGAGCAGAGCCTGAGTTTCAGGAAAAATTTCACCGTATCATTCTCAAAAACCGGCTCGAGATTCTTCCTCTTCAAATATCTTATTGATCCTCTAAACCTCAGGTTTAACCAGATTGTGACCTCTGCAAGATCGCCTCTGAATATAGATACAACAAATACCCTCACTTTCACGCAAAGATATACACTGAATTTCCCCGGATCACACGGATTTAAGCTTTTTGGAATCGCTTTCAATTTTCTCCCAAGCAATGTTCAGATCAATAGCGGTTATAGCAAGAATTATCAAAAGAAGTTCAATCTTACTTCTATGGTTTTAACAAAAAGTCAAACGAGGGCGCTCAGTTTTTCAACAAGTACTTCTTACACACCCGTAAAGAATCTTACTTTTTCTTACAGCCGGGATATGGCATTTGACCCTGACTGGAATCCGGTTAAATGGTACGGTACACAAACAAGTTTTAATGAGCAACAGAGGATATCGTACAATTTAAACCTGTTTAAGTTGTTTTCTCCTCGAATAAGCTACTCTGCATCATATCGTGAAGACCATAGTAAAGACATACAGGTAGAAGGTGTGCCGGACGTAAGAAATGCACAACTCAGTAACGAGTTCGATGTCAGTACCCCCATTCCAGTCAGCGAAATTTTAAGAAAAATTGCAAATCTCAGGGATAAAACAAAGGACAAAGACCTTGAGAAGGCCGGTCCTGTTCATTATCTCCTATACATACTCGACAAAATTTCCACCTATGTTTCTTCCCCACAATTTTCATATAAAAAGACCCAGAATAACACAAAAAACTATCTCTTTGCCCGTCCTGAAGCTGTTTACAGGCTGGGATTCAAAAAGAATTTCCACATACCGGCGTATGATACTACAAGGGACAACGCCACAGATAGAGAAACATATTCGTTGGGCAGTGGGCTCACTTTCCCATTTGTGACTTTGAACTACTCCGCAAATTACACCTATACTGAGACTTATCAATATGCCAATGCCAATTTTTCCAAATCATACACTCTGCCACATCTCGAAATTCAGCTATCTACCTTATCAAAACTGATAAGTGGCCTTACAAATAAGATTTCCTCACTCTCCATAAATACTACCATAGACCGGAGTTTAACAAGGTCCGGGAATTTAATGACACATAAGCTTACTCAGGAGGACAGGCAGTTTACCATATCACCAACCATTAATTTCACACTGAGAAATGGGCTTACCACCACGATTACTTACTCAAGGAACGTCACCACCACCGACTACTTTGATGTTCTTTCCACACCTTTGAGCAGTCAGAATACATCGTTCAACATGAACTCATCTTACACGTTTTCGAGGCCCGGAGGTTACTCCATTAAGCTCTGGGGCAACCGTGTCATACGAATAAAGAG
>JALVLE010000124.1 GCA_027033555.1 Caldifarciminota bacterium
CTTGGCAACCTTCCCCAAGGCCAAAGCACTGGTAGTAATTTTCATTTCACTGTTAATTCTGTTCATACTACTTGACATCCACGTAATTACGGGAAGCAAAGCCATAGGCACCATAGCAGGTTGGGAAGGTATATGGACAGCCTTTACAGCCTGGTACCTGATGGCTGCAGAGCTCATTAACCCCGCCTACGGCAAAGAGATCCTTCCCATTGGAGCTCCCAAGCAGTAAAGAACTAAAGCCGGAAAGGCTCCTGTTGCCTTTCCGGCTCTTTTCTGTATAATCAAATTCCATGAATAAAAGCCTTTTTTACATTCTCTTTCCAGTTGCTATTTTCTCTATTCACTATGTCTATTTGCATTTTATCTTTTCCATCTCCCATAGAAAAAAACTTGTAGGGATAATCAACATCGCTCTATACCCTGTCCTTATGGCAACCATCACCACGGCCCTTCTGGGATGGTTTACCACAAACAAAACACCCTTTCACCTGCCATCTACAGTCTTAGGGATTGTTTTCTGCTACCTCTCCCTTATCTTCTCCACCATACCTGGACTCTCTATCCTCTTTCAGGAAGTTGACATCCAGTACCTGCTTTTGGGATTGGGTTGTGCCATGGGTTACAAAATAAACAGCCTTAACCAGCTAACAAAAAGTTTCGGCGATATATTCTCCCTCTACGGGTTTCACGCTGTTTTAGCCTTTATTATGGGAGTGATAGGGTCACTACTGGTAAAATATCTCATCACCAAGAACCTCTCCACCTCATCCAGCAAAAATGAGGTTATAAAGAGCATCATCCTTGGCTTCAGTGTATCCACGGGGATAGTAGCCATTCCTATAGCCGCTTACTTTGCAAGTATAATCCCGTAGGAGGGGAAGAGATGGAAGGCAACGGCGGGACAAAAAATACCATTACAAGGCTAAGAGTAATCGCAATATGCTCCTTGGTTCTATTCTTCATCTTTATACTTGTACTCATAAAAATTGCCGCCGATAGGTGGGGAGTAGGTGGAGGATCTTTTCCTCTCCTTGAACTTGCAAAAGGAGAGGCCGTAGTTGATGGAAGAGACGTTGACAGATTAAATAAATTTTTAGGGAAAAGAAAGGTACTTTTAAGAGACACTGTGCAGAAGGTAACAGCAACCCCCAATGGAGGGTATATTCTACACCTTTCCCACTCAGTGATAATCTTAGATCCAGAACGGGTTCAGCTTCTGCTATCCAAGGGCGTACAGCCAACCTTACTTAAGGGATTACTGATACAGGCCGAAGGCATTTTGCGGCTTGACCCTAACTATGGCATCAGGCTCTTTCTCCTTAAAGGCACAAACGTTCAAGTCTTAGGAAAGACTCATTAAAGTGAGGAGGTGGGGCAGTGTGGGACAGAGGAAAATCACTCAATAGGCACTTCTTTACCTTTTTCAGTCTCAGCCTTTTCGAGCTCAATCTTTAGAGTACCCTCCTCCATCTTAGCCTTCGCTGTATCCGGATTCACAACGTAGGGAAGAGGAATCTTTCTGGAAAAGACATCAAAGTACCTTTCAAACCTATATAGATGCTGGTCATCTACCTTATCAATAACCTTTTCCTTTCTCTCTCCTGAGATAACG
>JALVLE010000125.1 GCA_027033555.1 Caldifarciminota bacterium
CTTATGGGGGTATATCTCAACAAAGTGCGGGAAATAACCGGTGTGGAGCTCAGGTTGCATAAAGGAGCGAAGAAAACAAAAATGTTTTCCCAATATCTTTCGGCTGAGGTTAAGATGCTGGTTGCGGCTATGGAGTTCAGAGAACTTCGTGAGTTTATAAAGGACCGAATTAGTGAGGATATGCTTGAGGATGAGGAAGCTAAAGATATTGTGAGGTCTCTCAAGGATGGTAGAGAATTTGAGGAGATTCTGGCCACAATTCCTGAAGGCAGGAGAAAAAGATATGTGGAGTTTCTTTCTACTCTTGATTTTAGGGGTGAGGCACGTGAAGTGTTAAAAAGAGACCTTGAGAGGAAACTGAGGAATCTCCTATTGAAGAGCAAAATAGTTAAAAAACTCTCCCTTGAGGAGGTAATTAAATTAAAAAAAGAGGAGATGAGAGGCCATGAGAGACTGGATAACTCAGAGTAAATTTTTCCAGGAAATACTTGAGAAGGCCAAGGAGGAGAAAAAGATAGCGTATTCAGAGCTTACCAAGCTTTTGCCTGCAGATTATTTCTCAGGAGAAATACTTGATGAGCTTATTGTTGCGCTTAATGAGCAGGGAATAGAAGTCTATGAGGATAAGCTTGGCAGGAAGAAGCGCAGGCACAAAAAAGACTATGCAATTGATGAGGAAGATTTTATACAAATAAGGGATGACCCCTCTCGTACGTACCTTAAACAGATATCAAATCTTCCACTATTGACCAAGGAGGAAGAGCAAAAATATTCAAAAATGATAGACGATTCGCGCAAAGAAATAATAAGGCTTGTTTTCAGCACGAAGTATGGGCTTATGAGACTGATGCAGGCTATAAAGTATGTTGAAGATGATGTTTATCAGATAGAAGAGGTAGTGCAGGTTGATTCTCAATACTGGACCAGTAAGGAGAAGAATGAAGAAGAAAAGAGAAGAGTAAGGAAAGCCTTCAACAGCATAAAGAAGACCATAAATAGTTTAATGGAGGAATATTTTGATGTAGATAAAGAGCAGATTCCATCTTATAACCTTAAAAACGCTCAGAAAAAATTAAAGAGGCTTGCTGAAAGAATTGTAGAGCTCGCCCCTCAATTCTCACTTATAAATGAAATTGTCAATAAGATGAAGGAAATGGTTAATGAGCTGGACGAAATAGAAAAAAAACTTGCTGATCTTGAAAAAGAGAGGGACGCGCTTTTAGAGAAAATGAACACTCAGGGTGAGTTATCACCTCAGGAAGAAAGAATGCTGGGTGAGCTGTTTTTTGATATCAAAGAGCTAAATTCCCGAAGAAGCGAAATAGAGGCTACGCTTGGCATGTCTCCAGAGGAGGCTAAAGAACATTTCAAGAAGATACAATTTGCCATGTCTCAGATGGAATTCGCAAAGAAGAAGATGACAGAAGGCAATGTGAGGCTTGTCATTGGATTTGCGAAGAGGTTCATGAACAGAGGACTTGAATTTATGGACCTTGTTCAGGAGGGTAATGCGGGGCTTTTAAAGGCTGTTGAAAAGTTTGATTATAGAAAGGGGTTTAAGTTTTCCACCTATGCCACTTGGTGGATAAGGCAGTCTATAACGCGGGCAATTGCAGACCAGTCAAGAACCATCAGAATACCAATTCATATGATTGAGACCATTACAAAGGTATCACGTGCTGCAAGGGCACTTATGCAAGAATATGGTAGGGAACCAACCATAGAGGAGATTGCAAATTATCTGGACATACCTCAGGAAAAAGTAAAACAGGCTCTTGACTCAGCCAAGGAGCCCATTTCAGTGGATAGGCCCATAGGACACGACGAAAAGAGTTTCATAGGAGACTTTCTTGTTGACAGAAACCAAAAGAGTCCTAAAGAGTATGCAAGAGATAATATCCTGAAAGAGAAACTGGAGGAGGTTTTGAACACCCTTTCTCCACGTGAAAAGAAAATACTTGAATACAGATTTGGACTTCGTGGTCATCCACCAAAGACCCTGGATGAGGTTGGAAAGATTTTTGATGTGACAAGGGAGAGAGTGAGACAAATAGAAGCAAAAGCACTTAAAAAGCTCAAGCATCCCATGAGAATAGCAAAACTCAGGAGGCTTCTTGAGGAGGATACAAGGGGTTGATTATAGTGCCGTAATTGTAGCTGCAGGTAAAGGGAAAAGGTTTGGCGGGTTCAAACAGCTTGAACGCATTAATGGTGACACAGTAGTTGAACTTTCACTTCGCAGGTTTGCAGAATGTGATGCCAGTGAGCTTATACTGGTAACATTAAGAGATTTATTCCCTTATTTTGATGACATTAGAGCCAGATTACCCATTCCTCTAAAGCTTGTTGAGGGAGGGGAGGAGAGGAGCTATTCAGTTTACAATGGAGTAATTCACGCCAGAGAAAGATATGTTCTTGTGCATGATGCAGCAAGGCCAAATATTGATTGTGAACTCATACAGAGAATAAGAGACGCGCTATTAAGACATCCAGCGGTGGTTCCAGTAATCCCCGAGGCGGATACGGTGGTTATCGTTGAAGAAGGGTATATTAAGCTAAAACTGGATAGGGACTCGGTACGCAGAGTGCAAACACCCCAGGGATTTGAAAAAGATTTACTTATAAAGGCTTTCAATATAGCAAAGAAAAAGGGAGCGTATTTTACCGATGAGTCAACCATGCTCCTTGAGCTTTTAGGCGTGGCATCCTTTGTTGTAGATGGAAGCCCGTGGAATTTTAAAATAACTTACAGGGAGGATATTGAAATGCTAAAAAAATCAAAGACCGTGCTGGGATACGATATTCACAGATTAAAGGAAGGAGGAATACTAAAAGTCGGTGGAGTTGTTGTTGGGAAAGGAATTTCACCTCTTGCACATTCAGATGGAGACGTGGTATTGCATGCCTTAATAGATGCAATATTGTCTATTGATGGAATCTCAGATATAGGCACTCTTTTCCCGGACACTGATGTAAAATGGAAGGATGCTGATTCCTCAGAACTCTTGAGACATGTATTAAAAAAGATAACAGGGTTTAAGATTTTAAAAGTGGATGTTTTATGCAAGCTTGAAACGATAAAACTTGCGCCTTTTAGAGAAAAAATAAAAGAGAATATAGCACGCTTACTCAACATCTCTCCTTCCCTGGTATCTTTTAAAGCAAAAAGAGGGGAAAAAATCGGAGAGATTGGCGAGGGTAGGGCAATAGAGGCTTTTGTGCTTTTGACATATGAGTAGTGTTTTGTTGTAACTTTATATTACGTTAACTCCAGGTACAATATTCTGGCCCCCTATTTTTTGAGTGGTTTCACGAATTTTGCATGTTTTTATTACCTGGCATAGTTATTGCTGTTTTAATTATAGAAAAAGGGGGCGAATAAAATGAAGAGGCTATGGTATCATTTAATAATGATATCCATTGGAATAGTAGTATTTTTTGTATCAGCGCATGCTGATACAAAAAGGGTGAGAGGTTACAGAGTGAATGTATTAAAAAGAGCACTGTTTGGCTTTGCTCAGGGTATTACCTTAGATGGTGATACCCTGTATGTGGCAGCAAATAACTCAGTAGTCACAATCTCTTTAACTAATATCTATGCACCCAAATTTTCTGGATTCAGTTATCCAGAGATGTACATACAAGACCTGTGCGTTGGGGATGATTACATATATGCCACTCTCGGAGATTCAGGCATAGAGGTAATTCCAAAAGCAGCACCAGATGATCCTGGAACAATAAAAATCTATGACTTTGGTACCTTTATAGATAGGATAACCATTGATAGGGAGCGTAATATTTTGTATGCTGCAGCGCGGGATTCAGGAATTTTAATCATACAGGCTATTGGAGATTCTCTGACTCTTATAAACAATCTGACAGGTGATTTTAATAGAGCTTACGATGTGGAATACTTTTGTGACACACTAATTGTAGGAGGAAGTGAGGGTGTAGGTATTTATGATGTTTCCAATCCATACTCACCCTCCCTTGTTCAATCATTTTTTACAGGCCATGGTGCATTCAGGGTGAAATATGGGGGCGGAATAATAGTGTATGCAATGAACTGGGTGTCAGATTGGCAGGATTATTACAGTGTAGAAACATTTAACAGTGGGATAAGGTATGTAATAAACCAGGATGAAGGGAGGGTGATGGATATTTCACTGCAGGACTCCCATCTCTTTGTTCTCACGTATGGTGGAAGAATTTTTCACTATGTTTTTTCGCAGGGTGTTACCCAGGTTGATGATTTGTCTCTTGGAAGCTCTGCTCACGCAATGGATGTTGACTCTGCCTTTGTTTATGTTGTTGAGGATGATGGGGTTTCCATTATTCGCTATGTAAATGGTACTCTTGAACCTGTAAGTTCTGTTTATTCAACACCCACGCCCTATGGCCTTGTATCTTCCCGGAGTTACCTGTTTTCTGCAGCAGGCCAATCTGGTATAGTAATCATTGATATAAGTGACACCTTAAATCCTGCATACGCAGGAAGAATTCCATGTAACAATTACCCGGTAGCTCTTGATGTCAAAGATACTTTACTCTTATGTGCAGCACTTTATCAGAATTTTTCCATATTTAATATTTCTGATCCAAACTACCCAGTATTTCTCGGGGATATTTTTGTACCTGGTAATCCAATGGATATAGCATGGAAGGACTCTATTGTGTATATTGCTACAAATACAGAAGGTGTGGCACTTGTAAACGTAGGGAGGCCTGATAATCCGTTGAAGTTTGGTATGTTACATACAGGAAGAAACACAAAGGGTGTGATTGTTTACAATAACTTTCTGGTGGTGTCAGATATTCACAATGAAACGTTTATAACGAATGTTGTAAATCCTGTATCACCCTCTATTATTTCAACCCTCCCACCATCAGAAAAAGCAACTTTGAATGATAGCATTTTAATACTGGCTACACCTGATTCCAGGCTTAAGGTATATAATATTTCAAATCCGGTGAATCCCGCTCTTATGTACACAATAACCATTCCCTGGAAGGCAACCTCATTGAAGTTGAGAGGAAATATGGTATATGTTGC
>JALVLE010000126.1 GCA_027033555.1 Caldifarciminota bacterium
AGTCTTTGCACTTTTTATCGATGAGATCGTAGAGTCCGGCTATCATTTCACCCATCAGGCCCATCATAAAAAGGATAAGACCGGAGATGACCAAAAACATGGTTAAATACACAAGTGGTCTGTAACCGATGTGCTTGAAAACCCTGAGATATACTGCCACCAACCCCACGAGAATTCCTATTAAGGTAGTAAATGCACCCAGAGAGCCGAAGTACAGCATGGGCTTACGCATGAAGGAAAGCTGGAACTTTACTGCCAGGAGATCAAATACTCCTATGATAACCCTCTTTAGCCCTTTATATTTGGATTCGCCATGAAGTCTCGAGTATAAAGTGACTTCCACTTCAGCAAGCTTATAGCCCTTGTAAAAGGCGAGAGGTACGATATATCTATGCCAGTCTTTACGAAGAGGAACATTTTCAATGATTTCTTTCCTGAAGGCTTTGATTGAATTCATATCGGAAACAGGCAGGTGAAATAGCCACTGTGAAAGGCGGTTGTAAATGTTAGAGACAAACTTCTTTTCGTACTTTCCCTTCTTTTTGCCAGTAACGAGGTCATATCCTTCAAGCTGGATTTTGTCCACCAGTTTTTTTACATCATCAAGGTGAAATTGAAGGTCTGCGGGGAAAAACACGAGAATCTCACCCTTTGCATGCTTTGCTCCGGTCTCAAGGGCCGCGGTTACACCAAGATTTTTCTGGTGTTTTACCAGTGTAACTTTGAGGTCTTTGTACTTTTTCTGATTTTCCTTAGCTAACTTATATGTCCCATCAGTTGAACCGTCATCCACGAAGACGACTTCCCATTTATCTAAAAGATTATTGGAGCTTAAAAAATCGTGGATGTGCTCAAAAAGGGGCTCAATATTTCCTTCTTCATTATAAGCTGGAACTATAAGAGAAACTTCAATGCTCATATCTTAATAACAGCCGCAATGATAGAAACAAGGATTGTTAAAACACTGACCAGACCAAGAACATTGTACTCCTTGCTCTTGAATATAATCTCTACTGTGTGATGACCCTTAACCCCTTCAAATCCGAGAAGGATATAATCTGTCTGGTAGGTCTTAACCGGCTTTCCATCAATTAGTACCTCAAGCTTGGGGTAGTTGTTTGTGCTATAGACGAGCAGTGCATTTTTGTTGAGTGTGTAGTCAAATTTCCAGTAATCCGGTTGATATTCAAGCATTTTAAAGGAGAAGTTGAGAGCTCCAGTATCGGGCCTGAATTCCGGTCTCTCCATACGCTTTAAAACATCCTCTGTTTTCATCACCTCGATGGAGTCAACAGCGAACACACGCGGGATGAATTTCTTGTTCTCATAAATGGCATAACGGACATTATTTTCGCCAGGAACCACTTTCACAACCTTGAAATGACTTGTGTCATTCACAAACTGGCTTATAGGGTATAACATTTGATAAAGATTGATATTTTTCCTGTAAGGAGACAGGTCCTGGGGGATGGGCTGTGAAACTACATATTTCACATTGAGCATGTCAGCAAACCAGGGGTACTTGTAAAGATTGGGCTCATCAGCAGGTCGAAACATAAAGTGGTGAGGATTTCCAAGAAATTCCTGGTATCTCTGGAACTGGTTTC
>JALVLE010000127.1 GCA_027033555.1 Caldifarciminota bacterium
TGTCTTTTTACCGTTCAGACTCACAATACACCCTTCAAGGGGTATATCTTTCTCATCGTAAACATTGTTCACGTTCATATCCACAAACAGCCTACCTTCAACTCTCCCCAATCTCGTTACTTTGAACTCTATATATTTTTTATCAAAGGCACCTACTTTGACTATCTTCATCTCTTCCTCCTCCGCACCAATTTCAGCAGGCAAAAATCCAAGATCAAGATAAATTTTATGATGACCTGGAGGAACAAACTTAAAAGAAAATTTTCCTTTTTTATCAGTAAAAACCGCTCTTTTTCCATCCAACAAAACTTTAATACTATCCAGAGGCTCATCCTGTTTATCAAAACTACCATTTGCATTCTTATCAAAATAAACAACTCCATGTATGGAAGAAAGTGAGATCATTTGCAAAGGAGCGGAAACATTGAAACCTGTGGTGTAATTTATTTTTTTTCGTCCATTTATAAAAAATATATTCACACCGGAAAAAAAATACTATGTTTTTGTGCTTAAAAGTGGTATGTGCAAGTATATATTGTCTATGAGGTGAGTAAAAGTATTCAAACCTTTCCCTAAAATACTTAGTAGAAAGCATGCCAATTATTCTGTCCGTTACCACCGTATCCTGAATAGCCCTGGAAAGGGTCACCAAAAGTGGGTTACGTTTCAGAGTAAGACTATATCCTTTTTTATATCTATTTAAGTGAAAACGCAAAACCATAAATCCGAGATTATTGTGATAGTCAAAGTTCCAGCGTCCTGTTCCCTGATATGCATATGAAAAGGAGAAAGTTCCCCATATAGGATGAACATAGGAAATTGAGTTAAGCACATCATAAATTTTATGTCCTTGATTTTCAACAAAACTGGTATTATTTGAATAAATCAACCTATCAGTCGGGCGATAACTCAAAGTAGCATAGATACCCAGCACAGGTGCAAGTCGTGTTCCAGGAACGCTGTAGTATTTAAAAATTTTTTTGATGTCAAATACAAGATAGGTTCTCTCCGATTTCAAGGCCTTCCGCAAAAAAAATGCAGCCGAAACATATCTGGTAAAAGATAACGCCATTTCAATATTATCCATCCCTTTTCGTGAAGCAAAAAGAAGATTAACATTCGGACCTGTTATATCTTTAGAAAAAAACGATACAAGTCTTGAGCTTTTTCTGCAAAGGGATACACGAGTAATATACTGATGATGAGATATATCAGTATGTTCTTTCATAAACACCCCAAAAGAAAATTGACGATTATAGAAATCCACCCCTATATATCTTGACACAAGAGGCAATATGCCAGAATAAGAAAATTTCTTTGAACCCAAACTGACAAAACCGAGTTTATCAAAAGGCGCAGTGGTCACAAAGTCGTTGATGTAGTACAGGTTATCATCCCTTCTTAAAGAAATAAAAAAGGAATATGGATTCCTGGCAAGGCCTAAAGAGTAAATAGAATAGTTATTTAACAAATGCTTACCAAAAGTATAGTAACCTGCTGAACCTATTACCGGCACATATAAAATTAGAACATATATAATACTAAACATACATAGAGGGCCTATTCAACAATAAATGATTTCACCCCTTCAATTGCAAAAGCCCCTCCATAGTTTATCCTTATCCTGGCTACATATCTGCCAGGCTTAAGAGTATCTATAGGAAAAGACAAATATACAGAGTGCTCAGGCAAAATGAACACATTTGGTAATTTCTTTTCCGTTAATTCGCTTTTTTCTATATTCTCAAGTTTAAACATAACACGGGCTCTCAGGTGCATAAGTCCCTGGTTTGAGACGAGAAAATATAAAGTGTCATTTCTGATGAAAGATGTGTCAATATCACACTGTCTGAAAGCTCCTATTGGTATAAGATAATATGGCACCCCTATCTCTCTTACGAATCGTATTGTTGAAAATCTTTCTTCTGGTGGGGGTATTTGAGAAAAAATTATCATTCCCCATAACTCACTGGACATCTTGTAGGGTGTAGAAAGAGTAATACGTACATTTTTATTCTCGCCCGGAGCCAGATAAAACTCAAGGGGATTTATCAAAACACTTGTATCGTCGGACCATTTCTCAAAAATAATTTTTCCAGAAGAATCCTCATCAAATCTTTCCACATGTACCCTGATAAAAATTGTATCTGATGTAATATTTGTCACCACCAATTTTCTTGTAATTTTTCTACCTCCTGCAACCTCAATTTCTATTCTATCAGGTTGCACCATGAAGCCCTGAGTTATTAACATCAATAATAGAAATAGCATATTCATAGCCCGTAAAATCTTATATACACAGTTGTGGTTATCCCCTGAGGAGGGGTTGGATCATCATCCTCCTCAGCTTTAAAACAAAAATCCATTAAATAGCGCCTTCTTGTAACGAATCCAGATGGGACAAAAGACGCAACACGACGCCACGCATCCACAAGAGGCTGCCATGGCGGTGGAGGATAGGGCGTTCCAGGGGGAGGAAGGGGGGCAGGAGTTATAGTCCAGTTAATTTGTGAAAGAGCAACAGTAGGAGAGGGGTCATGTCCCCCTTTAATGTCAATATATACCCTGCTTATTGTCTGCCAGAATATCGTTATCACTGTAGCGGTTATTACTATTCCTTCAGGGTTACTACCAGATGCCTTCGTGGGGTAATAATATCCAGGAAATACAGGGGGAGGAAAACCTGCTACAGTACTTAAATCAAAACTCACATTGGAATCCACACTCAATATAATAATACTTATTGCCCAGGATTTTGAATAGAGCAAAAGAAAAAGGGGCAGACTTAATTTTCTAATCATTTATCTGCCCCTTTTTGTAATTTTAATTAGCAAAGAGCCTGTAATAAATGGTGGTCTGTAATGTGCCCGGTTCGTCATCTGCTTCCGCCCTGAATCTATAGTCCTGATTAACACTCTGCCATCCACTTGTTTTGCTACCGGTTGCTATAGTCGTCGGGGTAGTGGTGAAGGATGTCCATGTACCAGCAGGCGGATCTGGTGTACCATCATCAGCATAGATAAGCTGATCAAGAGTAACTGTGGTGGAGAAATCCCCGCTTCCCCATGTCTCAAGTGTCCAGGTACTGGTAGGGGAATTGCAGAACACCTGAATATCCACACCGTCTGCATTGGAGCCTGATACAGACGTTGGAGCATAATAGGCCGGGAAAGATGGGGGCGGATATGTACCACCAGACACGTACTGACCGAGATCAAAAGTTACATCACCATTCACATAAAGGCCAATTACAGTGGGAATCTGAATGGTCACAATTAAAGTGTCCACAAGGGTATCCTGAGGGGCTATTCCCACCAGCCTGTCTCCAGGGCCTCCATAAATTTCATTGGCCCTGAGCGCCACTGACCATCCAATTATTATGATCAGCAATACCCACAATCTCCTCATGCCACACCTCCCCTCTTACTTATTTATATTATTTCAATGAGGGTATGACTGTCAAGGGAAAAAACTATACACTCTGCTCAAAGCACGGTAATCTTTTCAATTCATTAATACATACATGTTCGCAACTGTACCTTTTCTGTATGAATTTTCAACATTCTTTGCTCTTTGACCATTCACAATTTTTAGTCTATAATTATTATACATGGCGGCGTAGCCAAGTGGCCTAAGGCGACGGTTTGCAAAACCGTTATTCCCCGGTTCGAATCCGGGCGCCGCCTTTTAATTATGCCGGGGTGGCGGAATGGCAGACGCAGGGGACTTAAAATCCCCTGGGGGAAACCCCGTGCGGGTTCAAGTCCCGCCTCCGGCATTATTTTTTTGTTTTTATAAAGAGATGTTATTAAAAAGAACCACAAAGAATGTACTGATAGTATTAACAATTGGTGCTGCCTCTGGAACTCTAATAGGTGCAATTCTTAAGGTAATAGTACCTGACAGCCAGGTAAAGACTATCCTGTTCAAAGACATCACTTTTGGAATAAATCAGATAAATTTAAATCTGGTTTTCTTAAAATTAGGATTCTCCTTTCAGATTGTCTTCAATATTTTCACCGTGTTTTTTATCTTTTTGATGATTTATCTTTTAATAAAACATTAGTTTTAGTTTTCCAGTAAATCTCTGAAGAGAAAGCTTTCCTCCCTAAGAATCTTCATATATTTTTCCATGTGCTCCTTCACTGGTTTGCTATGCACCCCCTCAAGATAGAGGGCGTAAATGGGGAATAGGCTTCGCGAAATTTTTGTTTTGTCGTCGTACTCAAGGGAAGCTTTTATCATATCAAATAAAATACGTATCCACATTCTATCATCTATACTTTTTTCTTCTCTACCCGTATAAATAGAAGACAGTATAGCAAAATGGTCTTCATAAAGATGTCTCTTCCAGAAAGGCGCGTATTTTTTAAAACCTGCAACGAATTCTTTTCTGAGAAACCGTTTTCCCGGTATCTCAAACACATCACTCCCTTTTTCCAACCTGATAGACTCCATATTATGTATTCTGGGCTGGTATTTTTCAAGAATCTTTAAAAAAACACTGGTCGCATTAATAAACTCATGTTTTAGTGATTCATATTTTATCTCTCCTCCTTCATGTTGTTTTAGCATTATATGTTTCACATTGTACCCTTTTTTCAAAGCCAGCAAAAAGGATGAGATTGAAAAAGCTACAGGGCTATAACTTCCCGCTAATAAGTCTCTAAACTCTGCAGAATTTAAAATCTCCTTTTTAAAACATGTAGCATAGGAGTAAGTACTCGGAATATAAGGGATTGTGTACATATGGAGCATCACAGTAAAAAGTAAACCTGTAAAAAGACAATAAGGATGAGAAAATGGCTCAGGTTCAAAACGAATAACATCATCCGCTTCTTCCACACAATTTTTAATGCGTTCCGCCAACAACGGAGTATATTCGGTAATAACTGTGACTCTGTCAGCATTTTCCTGTCTCAACTTCCCAAGAACCTTGTGAAAATTCTCAGGGTTATAAACCAGAAACCTGGCTTCTGGCAACGCTTTCCTGGCC
>JALVLE010000128.1 GCA_027033555.1 Caldifarciminota bacterium
TACTTGTAGGTAACAAAGGAGACGTAAAAAATCCCCTCATCCATGATTTTTATGAACTTGGATTTGGGAAACCACTGGTTATTTCAGCCGAACAAAACAGCGGGATAGTAGATTTGTTGGATAAAATTACTGAAGAGCTACCCAGAACGAAGAAAAAGACAGAAAAAGATAAAATCAGGTGTGCTATAATAGGCAAACCCAACGTGGGAAAATCGTCTCTTTTAAATGCATTAATAGGGAAAGATTATGCGGTCGTCTCCGATGTTCCTGGCACCACCCGCGATTCACTTGATATAGTTACAGACAGATTTATTTTCATAGATACAGCTGGCATAAAAAAGAAATTCAAAGACGAAATTGAGTATTTTGCCCATATAAGAAGCAAACGCAGCATCTCATATTCTGAAGTGGTAATAGTAGTAATTGACGCCACCCAGCCCATCACCCACATAGACAAAAGAATTATACAACTGGCAGAGGATGAAGGGAAAGGGATTGTTATAGCATTTAACAAGATAGACCTTTTAACCAAAGAACAGAGAAAAAGTGTAATCCCGTCATTTGAAAGAGAGATGCCCACCGCTTACTATATACCAAAAGTTTTAATATCTGCAAAAACAGGAGAAAGAGTACCTTTTTTGAAGGAACTTATTTTCCGGGTGAGACTTGAAGTGAAGAAAAGAATCGGTGATAAAAGAACTGAAGAATTTATTATGGAGGAAGTGTCAAGACACTCCCCTCCCTTTGAAATAATCCGATTTTTCCAATCCCGGGCTGAACCTCCCACATTTGTAATGATAACAAAAGGCAGACCAAGGCAGGATTATTTAAAATATCTTGAAAAAAGAATAAGAGAAAAATTTGGTTTCATGGGTGCACCAATAAAATTTGACATAAAATTGAGGAAATGAAGTGCAGGTTCTGTAATAAATCAGCTATAATAAAGCTCAGAGCGTATAACCTCAAACTTTGTGAGGAGCACTTTCTCTCCTTTATAGAGAAAAGGGTAGAAAAAACAATAAAAAAATACAGGCTTTTTTCTCCAGAAGACCGCATTCTCGTGGGAATCTCAGGTGGTAAGGACAGCCTTAACACCGTTTATATCCTAAACACCCTGGGATACAAGACAGAGGGGCTTTATATAGATCTTGGAATAGGAGAATACTCTCTCCGCTCAAAAGAAAAAGCAGTAAAATTTGCAAGACAATTCAACATACCAATCCACATTTATGAAGTCAAAAAAGATTTCGGAGTTGGTATCACAGAAATCTCCCTCTTGTTAAGAAGAAAGCCATGTTCTGTTTGTGGTGTAATCAAGCGTTATATTCTAAACAAATTTGCTTTTGAAAACAATTTTACAGTACTTGCCACAGGTCACAATCTTGATGACGAAGTGGCTACTTTATTTTCAAATGTTCTTTCCTGGCAGGAAGGTTATCTTGCCCGGCAGGATATTCTCTTGCCCCAAAAACACGAAAAGCTTGTTAAGAAAGTAAAACCTCTCGCACTCATAACAGAAAAAGAAAGTGCAGCCTATGCTATTTTAAGACAAATAGATTATATCCGTGAGGAATGTCCCAATGCAAAAGGAGCCACTTCCATATTTTACAAGAATATTTTAAACCAGATTGAAGAAAAACAACCTTCTACAAAACTCCGATTTTATCTTGATTTCATCAGAAAAGGGAAAAAATATTTTGAAAGAGCTCTGAAAGAAAGAGAGGATAAACTCCATCCGTGCAAAGTTTGTGGCTATCCAACCACAAGAGAAATTTGCCAGTATTGCACTATAAAAAACGAAGTCCAAAAAAGGAGAGGATAAAATGGCGCATGTTGAAGTAAAGTGGCTTGATGGAATGAGATTCTGGGCAATACCGGATTCTGGACACGCTGTGGTAATGGACACAGAAGTGTCCAAGGGCGGAAAAGATTCTGCTGCAAGACCTATGGAATTTCTGCTAATAAGTCTTGCGGGTTGTACCGGAATGGATGTAATATACATACTCCGAAAAATGCGTGTAAAAGTAGATGGCTTTGAGCTGATAGTTGACGCGGAAAGAGCGCCTCAGCACCCAAAAGTCTACGCAAAAGTACACGTAAAATACATCTTCTATGGCAAAAATATCCCGGAAAACAAAGTGAAAGAGGCCATAGAACTCTCACAGCATAAATACTGTGCAGCGTCTGCCACAATAAGAGCAGCAGGTGAACTCACATACGATTTTGAAATAAGGGAAAGTGAATAAGTCATTTATAGAAAATCTGCTTAGATGGGGTCATATTGACCCCATTCTTGGCTATAAAATATTAATTTCCCTATTCTTTACAGGGCTATTTTACATTCTCAAGTCAATATCTCACAGGATAATCAACACACATATAAAAGATTTAAGAACACGTTATTTTGCGAGAAAAAGAATAGATTATATCCTTTTTGCGGTCACCGCTTTCTTCATTTTCAGAATATGGGTACTTGACATTGGCTCTCTTGGCACATTTTTAGGGCTTCTATCAGCTGGAGTTGCAGTAGCATTAAAAGATCCACTGATGGACCTTGCGGGATGGATGTTTATGCTCTGGCGAAAACCGTTTACAGTAGGCGACCGGATCCAGATAGGTCCTCACAAAGGTGATGTAATAGATATAAGACCCTTTCAATTTACTCTTTTAGAAATAGAGAACTGGGTAAAAGCTGAGCAAAGCACAGGTAGAGTAATTCACATACCCAACAGCCGCGTACTAACAGAAATGGTAGCAAATTACACACAGAGTTTTGAATACATTTGGAATGAAATCCCCGTACTGGTCACTTTTGAAAGCAATTACAAAAAAGCAAAAAAGATCTTATTAAAGATAGCGAGAAAACATGCTGAACACCTTTCCAGAGATGCTGAGGAGCGCCTGAAAGAGGCGGCTAAAAAATACATGATCATCTACACAAAATTCACCCCAATAGTTTATACAAGTGTAGAAGACAGTGGCGTGTTACTCACTATCCGGTATCTATGTTCTCCAAGAAAAAGAAGAGAAACAGAAAGCAAAATCTGGGAAGACATACTTGATTCTTTTAACCAAGAACCTGATGTAGAACTTGCCTATCCCACTATACGCTATTACAGAAGAGGTGAAGAAAATGAGCAACAGCATACTAAATGTAATTAATTTCAAATCTCCCCAAGATTACAAAAAAATATGGCTTCTACAAAAGGAACTTGTGAAAAAAAGAATAAATAATGAAATTACAGACCATTTAATCTTAGTTGAGCACAATCACGTAATAACAACAGGAAGACATGCTGATTTCAAAAACCTCAAAATTGATGAAAAAGAGCTTAAAAAGCGCGGCATTTCCATCTACAAAATAGAAAGGGGTGGGGATATAACTTACCATGGGCCTGGACAACTTGTAGGGTATCCCATAATCAAAATAAACTCGGCTATAGCTGGATTGAGAAAGTTTATACACATGCTGGAAAAGGCATTACAGAAAACAATAGCATTCTATGGAATTGATACATATACATCTGACAAATATGTAGGGGTCTGGCACAAAAACGAAAAAATTGTAGCAATAGGCGTAGCATTTAAAAAATGGGTTTCCTTTCACGGTTTCGCTTTTAATGTAAACACTGACCTTTCATACTTTAATCTCATAATACCATGTGGACTTAAAGACAAAGGTGTAACAAGCCTGGAAAAATTACTTGGGCATAAAGTACCCATAGATGAAGTAAAGCAACGATTTATACAATCCTTCAAGGAAGTATTTGGATATGAAGAAATAAATGTAGAGACAATAGAATAAAAATTCTGCCCCTTCAATCATTTTCGCTCAAAGCTAAAAATTGCCGAGTTTCCATTCCTTATAGGTAGGATGTTAACCCGATGAACAATGATGGGTGCTATTCTTTTTATTATGTTTCCATTCCTTATAGGTAGGATGTTAACGAAGATAATCGCTGAAACTGATTATGAAATACATCTGTTTCCATTCCTTATAGGTAGGATGTTAACTATTAGGGCCTCTTGTATATCCTCTACCTTCTCTTTAAAAGGTTTCCATTCCTTATAGGTAGGATGTTAACGGGAAAAAGTAGACAGCCTAATAACGGATCCACCTTAGTTTCCATTCCTTATAGGTAGGATGTTAACAAACAGTATTTGGCTTCATATACGCCAACTCTGTAAGTTTCCATTCCTTATAGGTAGGATGTTAACCGTAATCACGAAAGACGCCAAGGTACATGCTATTACGTTTCCATTCCTTATAGGTAGGATGTTAACGGTAGGTTATTATCCTGTTGCATACAACCCTGTATTGTTTCCATTCCTTATAGGTAGGATGTTAACTTCCTCTGGCATGGCTTACCCCCACACACTCCAATTTAAGTTTCCATTCCTTATAGGTAGGATGTTAACGAGGCTTATAAGGTTGGAGCCAATTGGTAAATAGTCTAGTTTCCATTCCTTATAGGTAGGATGTTAACGAGGTATGATTATGGAAGATGTAATTCGTAAGTTTGGTTTCCATTCCTTATAGGTAGGATGTTAACAGGTGAAAAAGGTATCTGTTTACCAGTAACAGTAAAAGGTTTCCATTCCTTATAGGTAGGATGTTAACCATACTTATATAGCGTTTCGTACTTAACGCCTAATATTTGTTTCCATTCCTTATAGGTAGGATGTTAACCTCTGAGCCGAGAAGTGCTGAATTTATCTCCCGTTTTCTGTTTCCATTCCTTATAGGTAGGATGTTAACACATTTAAAGGAACGCGCTTCTGATAATTTTCTTTAGAACTTTCCATTCCTTATAGGTAGGATGTTAACTTTAAAGCATGTATAATGTTAAAGTAGGAGTAATAAAACTTTCCATTCCTTATAGGTAGGATGTTAACTAGAAATCCGTATGACGAAACAATAATGCGTATAATGGTTTCCATTCCTTATAGGTAGGATGTTAACAAAGATGAAAGATTTGCGTTACTTGTG
>JALVLE010000129.1 GCA_027033555.1 Caldifarciminota bacterium
GCCCATCACTTGAACTAAAAGACCCCAATATTGACAATAATGATCCCACAAACTGGGCAGCGTCAGGTTCAGGTGGAAAAGGCCCTGATTACGGTACACCTGGAGATACAAATTCTGTATTTTCTGTTACCATTATAAAAGAGCAGCTTCACTATCCAGCCAAAACCACTCTTTATAAGATAATGAGATCAGAAGATTTTGTGCATAAGTACCTGAATGGGAACGCCGTATATAGTGTGTTTGATGTATCCGGTAAAAAGCTTTCCAATGCCAGCTCCATAAGAAGGGGCATTTACTTTGTTATAACAAGAAGACGCCAAATAGAAAAGATTCTGATAATAAAGTAGGAAAAAGCGGGGCATGCCCCGCTTTTTCCTAACAACCCTACATTCACCATTGGGGGACGGGAGTTTTGGAGTATAATAAAGTCCCTATGCAAAAGGTTATCATTATCGGTGGAGGACTTGCAGGGAGTGAGGCTGCCCTTCAACTTGCGGAAAGAAAGATAAAAGTTATACTCTACGAACAGCGCCCCTTTCACATGACTCCTGCCCACACAACAGACAGGTTTGCTGAGCTTGTATGCAGCAACTCACTTAAATCCGAAGAAGAAACAAATGCGCATGGACTTTTAAAAAAAGAACTTGAAATACTGGGGTCAATACTTCTTGAGATTGCTAAAAAGAGCAGAATATCTGGAGGGAAGGCCCTTGTTGTTGACAGAAACAGGTTTGCAGAATCAGTAACAAGAGAAATAGAGTCTCATCCCTTTATTGAGGTAAGGAGAGAAAGAATTGAGGAAATTCCATACACTGATTCAGACGTGATTCTCATTGCAACAGGTCCTTTAACTGATGGGTTATTTGCGGAAAATTTAAAAAAACTTATAGGTGAAGAATTTCTAAATTTCTATGATGCAATATCCCCTATAGTAGATGCAGAATCCCTTAATATGGAGAAGCTTTATTTTAAAGACCGACATGGTATTGACGACAATGCATATTTAAACGCGCCCATGACAGAAGAGGAATACGACAGATTTTATAATTTTATACTCCATGCAGAGTCTTTTACTCCCCATGAATTTGATAGAAACATACCCTATTTTGAAGGGTGTCTTCCTATTGAAGAAATGGCAAAAAGGGGAAAACTTACTCTTGTATATGGTCCTCTTTCTCCACGTGGACTTAAGGACCCAAGAACCGGCAAAACTCCCTTTGCTGTTGTGCAGCTCAGAGCAGAAAACAAAGAGAGAACTATGTACTCTCTTGTTGGCTTCCAGACAAGGCTTAAAAGAAGCGAACAGCGAAAACTCATACACCTTATACCTGGACTTGAAAATGCTAAAATATTGCGATATGGCCAGATACACAGAAATACTTTTATAAACTCTCCAGGTATTATATCCCGCACACTGAACCTGAAAAAATATCCAAACATATATATAGCCGGACAACTCTCTGGAACTGAGGGGTATGTGGAAGCTATAATGGGAGGCCTTTTATCCTCTATTTTCATATATAAAAGATTGAGAGGGGAAAAACAGTTGCCTGTACCAGAATACACAATGACTGGAGCAC
>JALVLE010000130.1 GCA_027033555.1 Caldifarciminota bacterium
TCTAAGGGGTTCTCTGAAAAAAAGAAATCAAAATCAAATTTTTTATATTCTGATTTTAAATGTTTTTCTAAAATTTCATTAATTATCAAGTTCATACTTTTACCAGTTGTCTTAGAAAATGCTTCCAGAAGAGTATATATATCCTCCCTGATTCTACATTTAGTTTCTTTTTTCCTTTTACCCTTTAAGTATTCCATTTTATACCCCGCTTTTAGGGGTATAAAATTATACCACTTTTAATATCATTTTGAATTACAGGAGAATTAAAGATGCTGCTCAAGGAACTTTTGAAAGAGAAAAAGAGAAACAACGAATGGGAACTAATGCAAGTTTTTAAATGGTTCCAAAGGGATGATGAAGCCTGGGATTGGGAACTTTTGAATGAAATAAGGTGGCATAACGCCAAGATATTTACCGAGAAATTCCTAAGAAGAGAAAGGTTTATAAAGGAGGGAGAGACCAAAAACTACCCCCTTTTGTGGCTGAATATAATCTTTGAAGTGGAAGCTGCTTACCGAATACTGGACGAAGGTTGGGAAAAGGTATTTTTTGACGCGTTTATCTTCCCCGATGAGGAAGAAGATTCGGCAGATATACATCTATACAGCATTTGGGATTATCCCCCCTTTAATGTAGAAGAGGTTGAAAAGATACCTATCTACCCCCTAATGGAAGAGCAAAAACTCAAAACCGATGGAATAAGGCTTATTAATGTTCTCGACTACCTTTGGGGAATTAATCGACTTAAAGAAGGTGGAAGGTTTATTTTTGGCTTTTATAGGGACAGAGAATTTCGTAACAAATGGGTTATGTATTTGCGTCCAGTAGAAGAAGGCAATAGAGAAAAAATCGAAGTGCCCGATAGGGTAGAAGATTTTTTGCAACAATATTTTAAAGAGTTTTAATTTTTGGATTTAACTAATATTACTTCTACCTTAAGTGGACTGCCGTTCTTTATGGAGAAAATATCCGCACCGAGGAGTATGCAGTTTTTAAACTCTTCCCTGAAGGAAAACCTAAAGACAAAAGATCTCGAAGGTAGCATATAGACCGAAAAACCTTTGTTTCGGTTATTTACCGCTATCACTCCCTTCCAAAGTTATCCCTTTTATCGATATTCCTAAAGCCTTAATTAGGTTCTTAGAAAAATTACAGCCTCAACTCTTAAAGGAAATGCAAATCCTTAGGGAGAGTTTTTACATTTTTAAAACCCGCTGGAAGGAAATCCAAATTTTGGAACGCCTTTTTCCCGTTATTAGGAAAAACTCTAAAAATCTTCCCTACTATAAATGGTTGGAAGAAGAGGCTTTTGAATACCTTGCTATGAAAATTATTTTCCTCCGTCGTTTACTCTATTTAGATGATAAAGGAGAGTGGTTCGAGTTTTGGGAAGTTTTTTGTTAATTCCCTCCTTTGTATATGTTTACAAAAGTAAGGCGGTTTGCCGAAAGCAAACCGCTATGTTCTACCTTTTATCCCCTCCCCCTTCAAGAAACGGAAAATTTTTCGGGACTTTTTAAGGTCTTTCCTTTACTTTTTCCTCCTATGGGAAATTCTAACCTTTCTTCCCAACCTTT
>JALVLE010000131.1:0-13499 GCA_027033555.1 Caldifarciminota bacterium
CATTAAGGGACGTGTATATTGAAGAAGGACAGATTGTTTCAGTTGTAATAGGTGCGGATTACAATGATTATTATGTGAATACCTCAAGAAGTTTCCCTATTGGGAAAGTCTCTGACAGAGCAGAAGTTGCTATTCTGGCCATGGAAGAGGCTTTTACACTGGCAATTGAAGAGACTATGCCAGGAAAGAAATTTATTCATATAGAAAAGGAAATTGAAAAGGTGTACAAAGATTATGGTCTCCAAGAATACTATATAAAGGGCTTTGCCCACGGCGTGGGGCTACTTATTGAAGAGGATCCTATTACCACAATAGTGGTACAACATAGATTCCAAGAGATCCAAAAGGGTATGGTACTTGCTATGGTACATGCTCCACTTATTCTTCCAGAGGGAGTTGTAAAAAAGGAATGTACTGTAATTGTGGAAGAAAATGGAGTAAAAATAGTTACTTGATTTTTATAGAGGGTAATCATTCCATCGGAAGATGAACCATTTTTGTGAATCCCTCTTGAGGATAAAAATGAGTTTGCCCTGTGCTATCTGGGAATTTCCATTTTTCTCTGTTATTGCCATGTAATAGGTGCTCATAAAATAAAATGTGTTACTGTCAGTGGTGAAAAAGCTTACGGGATTAAGATATTCCAGATAAATGGATCTTGAAAGTTCAAATAAAGCCTCAGTTGCAAGTTTTTCCTCCTCAAAGCCCCAGACCATTGAATCAATTCCAAGGTCAGTCTCCAGAATTCTTTTTGCCACTGTATCCTGTACATTGAAATAAAAGCGAAAAGAGTCACGATGGAGACATGATAGGTAAAGTGTGAGATCTTTTGATATATACGCCTGTCTCAGGGCATAAACTACATCAAGAGGTGTATTAAGAGATATAGGATCTCTTCCCTCCGGGACGTTAAAAGGATTGGTAAAATTACAGGATGCTGTAGAAATAACTAACAAAAAAAGTGCCCCCTGAATGAAGCTACGCATTCAGGGGATAGACTGATACGTATATTCTATTTTTGCGTCTCTCAAAGACCACTTTCCCATCTTTAAGTGCGAAAAGGGTGTCATCCCCTCCTCTTTTTACATTATAGCCTGGATGGAAATGCGTGCCCCTCTGCCTTACTATAATATTCCCCGCTTTTACAATCTGGCCGGCATATTTTTTAACTCCAAGCCTCTTAGAAATGGAATCTCTGCCGTTTCTCGTTGAGCCCATTCCTTTTTTATGTGCCATTTTAAACCTCCTCTTGCGGTTTTATATGATAATACATAGCATATGGTTATTCAAATCCTAAAAATACAGTCGGTATTCAAGAGGTACCGGCCTCTCGTTTATTGCTTTATACTCTTTCTTTTTAAGTTCTATCCATTGCTCAATTAAATCTTCTGTAAATACATCTTCCAAAAGTAGATATTCTTTATCGTGCGCAAGTGCATCAAGAGCCTCACAAAGAGTAGATGGAAGGCGTTCGTATTTATCTGCATTTTCATATACATTCTCTTCTGCAGGTTCACCAGGCTCAATCTTGTTCAGAATTCCATCTATTCCGGCCATAACAATAGCAGCAAGCCCAAGATATGTATTCATCGTAGCATCAGGTGGCCTATATTCAATATCAATACTTTTTCTATCGGCATAACCGGGGATTCTGATTGCGCTTGTGCGATTGGCAATTGAATAATTTATTGCAGTTGGAGCCTCAAACCCGGATGTGAGCCTTTTATAAGAATTGGTAGATGGGTTGGTAAATGCTGACAAACTCTTTGCATGTTTCAGTACACCACCTATAAAAAATCTCGCAGCGTCATTCAATCTTCCTTTGTGCATATTAAAAATATTGATACCGTTTTTAAATAGATAAAAATGAAAATGAAGACCTGAACCGGGCTCCCCATGGATGGGTTTAGGCATAAAGGTAGCTTTCAAATCGCTATCTTCTGCCACTTTTTTAATCACATACTTTGCAACCTCCACATAATCGGCCATATTAAGAACAGGTGCGAAAGCAAGCTCTATCTCATGCTGTCCCTTCGTTCCGACTTCGTGATGATGATACTTTACCTTAATGTCAATATCTTCCAGCAAATCAACAACAGAGTTGCGCAATACGAATAAATCATCAAAAGGTTCTGCAATATGATAACCTTTTTTAATCCCCCCCATATTTTCGCTAAATTCTAACATGAAAAACGTATCCTCCAGTTGAACATCTTTGAAAATGTAAAATTCAAGCTCTCCAAAGGCAAAAATGTCATCTGCGATTCTCTGGCTCCTGAGTAGATTGACGGCTTTTCTTAAAACGTGTCTTGGATACATAGGAAAAATATTTTCACTCTCTGCAAGATAAACATCTCCGAAAACATTCAATACTCCATCTAAAAAGGGATCCCAGAAAGCGGTGCTCAGATCAGGTTTGACCCTCATATCACTGCGCTGAACGGATGCAAATCCGGGAATACTTGAGCCATCTATTCCTATTCCCTTTTCCATAATCTTATTAAAGTAAGAGGAGGCAACTGTTACATGTCTCATCCTTCCCAATAAATCCACATACCGCACATCTATTGTGTTAATTTCACCCATAGCTATGAGTTCTTTAACTTCTTTTATATCCATTATACCCTCTCCTGCAAATTATTTTGTGTGGTTTGTATCCTTTATTAGCGAACGTTGATATGTATAATAAGGTGAAGGAATACTTAAAAATGTGTCTTTAATCCGATAAATTGTTAGCGTATCTTTGTCTCTTGTTCCTATAAACATATCTTTTATAAACAATACTTTTGTGAAAGAAATAAGGGGTTTGTAATGAGGAGTGTATATATACGATGTGTCATTTTTTTCGCAGGAGATAAGCCATCTGGAAACATATATATGATTACATTCTGTCTTCTCTGCCAGCACATTAAATGAGGAAAAATCGTACGGAATTTCTGCGATTTTCTTTTCTTTCGGAGAGTACAATATGAATCCCTCCCCTACATCCCATATACTATCATATCTCGCATCTACACTAATACTGCTTACCACTGAAAAGTTCTGAGGGTTAAGTTTATAAAGCTTTTTCTCAGTTAAAACATAAAGTATATTATTATGAACAAATGGGAATATATGATATTGATTCTTTAACATTGGCATTTTTATAGTCCCTTTTTCCTTTCCATTCAGGCTATATCTAACCAATGCATAAATTGCTTCATAAGGCGTTCGCTTTAGTGCCTCTATTCTCATAATGGTTCCATTAAGGAAAAAGGCCCTTGTGCTCGGTCTCTTATGCCCCACAAGAGTAAAAGCATTTGTATTAAAATTATATATCCCGAAATCCTGATCACCTATTATCAAAAAATTGTGTTGATTAATTCTATATGCATCTACAATTAAGAAGCCATAGTAATCCTTTGAGGTAAACAAACTGAGACTTGTCTTTAAATGTCCCTGTTTATCTATACGATAAATATCCATGGAAGTGAAGATTAAATAACCCGTGTCAATATCCACAACCTTTACAAGTCTTTCCGCATGGAGCCCAAAGATTCCCTTAACATACGTCATCTTTTGAGGCGTAAAATTGAATATTATAGAGAGATCCTCCGGCCTTATTCCCGTAATTCCATTGAACATGGACACCTTTATATGTCTCGTTGGATCTACCGTGATTACATATCTGGGTATAAGAACTGTATCCCTGCCCTTTATATTCTCGTAAGAGTACCCAAGATTTATTCTTGTGTAAAATGTGTCTTTGATAACTCTTCCCGCACTATCGGTTACAATGACATCTCTGCCTATATGGAAGAGATAATAAGGCACCTTCTTTTTAGCACATGAAGTGAGCAAAAACACAAGAAAAATGAAAATGACAGCAGAAAATCTCCTCATGGCTTACCTCCTTTAAAATCATACCATCCATTGGACACTGAAAATAGTATAAACCATTTTAGTGGTTCTATGAATTTTATCAAAAACTCAAAACTCCTCTGAAGACCTTTAAGGCTTGAGTATTAGAAATTTAACCTTTTTATCATAATGAGCGGTCCTTGCAAAATAAACTCCAGAAGGTAATGTCACAAGGGAGAGTTTACCTGAGCCAGGACCAATTTCTGCCTTTTTGACGAGCCTCCCAGTTACTGAATAGACAAACAGTACATCTTGAGTCCTCAGATTGAAATACAGGTATCCATTTTTTACATGAAAAGTGGGCTCAGAATGAATATAGTGCTCTGAAATAGAAGTGGGCAAATAATAGTCCTTCACGGAATTTACGTATACACCAGATGCGCCTACCCTGTAAATCCCCCAGAAATGATAAATGGTATCATTTACACCATCATTATTGTTAACCGTCTTTCTCAAAGGCAACGAATCTGCAGGGCTTATTCCATAAAGCACACCAGTTTCATCAGTGTGGGCAAAGAACACAACACCAAGGTAAGATGGATTTGAAAGTGCCGAAAGTGCAATAGAGACTTCTGTCACGCCATTTTCTGGAGAGGTATTATCATATCCAATAAATGCCGCACCGGGAAAATTGTTATCGGTATTTTGAGCTATTACCTGCCAGCCATTGTCACTTGTGGCTTTGTAAAGAGCATAATAATTGCCGTCCTCTATAGCAAGAGCATAATCCATGTTTAAAGGAAGGACTATACTATCTGCACTCCACCAGTCAATTGCATAATGTAATCCTGAGTCCGAATAGGCAACAGGAGAGGATACAGAATCTACCTGGAAATAAACAAATAGGTCCCCATCCCCTCCATACCCTGCATCAAAAGCCTGGTACGTATAGCCTATGTAAATGGAGTCTGAATCCCAGGTTAGCCACGCATTTTTTGAATCCGTTGCACAAAGCATTTCATCTTCATAAAAACCACCTGTATCCACTACTCCATCAACTGGATACAAAAATCCTACTGCAGTGTCTCCCCAATTTGAATAATCATAATACCCAAAACTGATAAGGGAAGAAAAAAGAGAGATATTTTTTTCTGCAGAGATAGTGTCTGAAGATGCTCCATTACCCCTACTCACTGTGCTTATTGCATCCTGAATAACAGGCTTATCAGGAGTTATCACCACATAGGTAAAAATTGTGTCCACATCTATCCATTCATTTGCATTATTTGAAATTTGGTCGTCATGAGGAATTACGTCAACTGCACTTGAATTATTTCCTCCTGCTACCCAAGCACTTAGAAGAATCTCAGAATGCACGCCTCCAATAGAATCCCATGGGATCCGGATTTCAATGGTACTTAGCCCTGTACTTCCTCCCTGATATGCAAAAAAGGGAGAATAATCAGGAAGGCATTCAAAATTTGCCCCTGTCCACTTGCAAAAATTAGAACTTCCGATAGAAGCATCTGCCCCGCTCCACCAGAAATAGACCTCATAATCTGGCGCATATGGTTCTTTTGAGTTCGTATTGCCAAAATCTATTTTACGACCCCAAGCGTCACTTTCCCCGGTATAATATCCGCTCCCTGCGAACTGATCCACATCCAGAGCTATACCATAAGCTACATCCCATGAAGCTGTATTTTGAGTGGTAATAAAAATGTACAGATTGAGCGAATCCCATGTAACAAATAAACTATCCAGATTTGCTCCATCTCCCCCACTCTGATCAGAGGCACCAACAAACATATATTCTGGCTCTTTCACCCCGTCTACAATAATTTCCGGATAGGCTGTATCCTGTACTGAATAATCAGCTATACTGTCTCCTTTCTTTTTGTATGTGGTGTAAGCTGTAAGGTTTATATAAGAAGAGGATTTTACAGAATCAATAGGGAACGAGACTTCAAAATCCGGATGATTCCCTGCACCCGAACATAATACTGGGGTACCTGTATCATACCACCTGTTACCATCCCATCCATACATGACACAATCGTTGTTATCATTCACATACAGGATATAATCAGGGAGATTTCCTCTAAACGTCACATGCTTTGCAAGCGGAGAATAATTACCACCAGATAAATTCTGTGTATCAATGGCTATAAATAAATCTCCGTATTCTCCTAACCAGAGCGTGTCATGGGTGAAGATTCTTATATAAATATTAACGGTATCTTTTGCCACAAACAGGCTATCAAGGGAAAGATGTGCAGCCGGTGCAGATTGGGTACTGGTATATATTGCGGATGTATCCTTGTAATACGCGGCAAACTGGTTCCTGTGAAGTACTCCATCTACAATTATTCTATTGGGAATTACTGCAATAAAAAACAGTAAAAACTTCATTATTACCTCCTTTACAATCTTTACAATTATTATAATTTTCTAAAGATGAATGGTCAATCACTTTTGTAATCTCTTTTGTAAACTTTTATCTGAAGCTATAATTTAGACATGATAGTGAGAGCAACAACAGTTATAGGAATAGTAAAAAATGGCAAAGCCGCCATAGGCTCTGATGGCCAGGTAACTTTTGATGATACTATTGTTAAACACACAGCGAGTAAAGTAAGGGCACTTTGGGAAGGTAAAATCCTGGCCGGATTTGCGGGAGCGGCAGCAGACGCTCTTACACTCTTTGAAAGGCTTGAGGAAAAACTTGAAATGACCAAAGGGAATCTGATAAAAGCTTCAGTGGAGCTTGCTAAAGACTGGAGACAGGATAAGGTCTTGAGGAGACTTGAAGCTTTACTTGCAGTGGTTGACACAAAACATGCATTGATCCTTTCAGGTACAGGTGATGTAATTGAATCTGACGATGGTATTGTTGCCATTGGTTCAGGGGCCCCTTACGCTCTCGCTGCAGCAAGAGCTCTGTCAAAACACACCAGTATGTCTCCCTCTGAAATTGTAAAAGAGTCACTTCAAATAGCGTCAAGTATATGTATTTATACAAACAACCATTTTACTATCCTGAAGGTTGACAAATGACGGGAATTCTCTCTTTGCTTTTTGCATTTTATACTCAATATTCCTATGCAGCTGACCTATTAAAAATGTTCCAGTCTCCATTTGTTGCTGCGCTGGGAGGCGATCATGTGATTTCATGCGATTCTCTTCATTCACCAATCTTCAATCCAGCACAGATACAAAGGACAAAGCAGCTTGCCATCTCCCATTACTCATTTCATGGTGGTTTTTTAAATATGGAAAATATATACATTGGTGGAGCAGCAAAAAAGAGCTACAATTTTTCTTTTTTTCTTTCTTATCTTCATTCGGTACCTATTGAGCTTACCGGGCTGGCAGACACAGCACTTGGACCTGTGGAGGACAATATATACGTGAAAAAGAAAGATAAATATACTGCTTTATACCTGAGTGCACAGCTTTCCTATATTATTAATTCTCGTTTAAAAACGGGTATCTCTACCTATTTTTTTTCAGAGCATCTCCCTGATTACCCTATAAAGGGAATTGGTATAAATACAGGGATATATGTAAAGGAAGGAGATAATATTAGTCTTGGTGCAGGTGTCAAAAATATTCTGGGTATAAAAATAGAAAAAGACAGTAAAGATGTGCCAGCTCCTGAAATAAGTATGGGAGTCTCTGCAGCATTTGAAAGGCTTCACTATGTTTTTACGCTTATTGCAGAATACGGACATGCAAAGAGCTATGGGCTGTTTACAAACAAAAAATTAACATTGTATGCTTCTTTCGGCTTTGCATACGACATAACCAGACATATACAGCTGCGAGCCGGTACAGGAAGAAGAGGTCTTGCCATGGGAGCCGGAGTTACACCGGGAAAATTCTTAATAGATTACGCAATTGTACCCTCTGGAGAGCTTGGATTTACCCATAAATTAAGCCTTACATACAACATTGAGTAGAAAACAATTTTATCTTAGGAAAATTCTCCATCTCTCCCTTCTTATTGTGGTATTTCTCCCCATGTACATAGGTTATAAAAAAACAAGACTGGTTTTGCTTGCTTTAACAACTATTGCGCTTTTTCTGGAGTTTTTAAGAAAAAAATCTGATACTTTTAACCAATGGTTCCTATTTTTCACAGAAAACCTTATGAAAGAGAAGGAGAAAAGTGGTATATCAGGAGCTACATATATGTTGATAAGCATTACCACCGTTGCTCTCCTCTGGGACGAGGTCACATTTGGATTTGTTGTCTTTGTCTCTGTACTGGTTGATGGTATTACCCCCATAGTTGCAGGACTACTAAGAGAACCACCAGAGGGCAAAGACCTTGCCCATTTTATAACTTTTACTTCTCTGGCTTTATTAATCTCACTTATATCATTTCATCCAATTCCAATGTATATCAAAGTGATCTCAGGTCTTACAATTGGTGTCATGGAATTTGCTGATTTTTATCCGGATGATAATGTATGGGCTCCCTTATCAGGAGCCCTCGTCATGAGACTCCTTTTCCATCTCTCCTGATTCTGCTTTGTAGAAATATTCTCTTAAGAATTCCGCAAAAAGATATAAGATAAAAAATAACAGGAGTCCTGCGTAAATTGGTAACAATATCTGAACAAAAATATAACTAATTAACCCCCAGGTAGTGTAAAATGTTGAATGCATAAGTCCGCCTATGGCGAAAAAGATATATAAAATGAGTAAAAAGAGGATGAAAAAGGCTGAAACCCTGATGTATTTTATACCGATTCTTTTAATGTTATCCATGGAATCCCTCCAGATAAGCCAATAAAGCTTCCTTTAGCACCTTAGAATTATACCCACCTTCAAGTACAGTGAGTGTCTTAAGTCCCATAGAAGCTATTATTTTCCCTATCCTTTCAAAATACTCTGTCTCTATATCAAAAGTGCCTTGAGGGTCTCCTCGGTGTATATTGCTTCCAAGAGAAACTACCAGAGCTTTTACATTTGCTTTCAATATAAGCCTGGAAACTTTTTCCAATATCTTCATATACTTGTCTCCATCCACCCTTCCATCAAGAGGAATATTTAGATTCCATCCTTCACCTTTGCCTGCTCCTTTCTCATTTATATACCCCCAGTAATAGGGGAACTCTCTTTCAGGAGTACGGTGTATTGATATGGTAAACACTTCTGAGGTATCATAGAATATGTCCTGCGTTCCGTTTCCGTGGAAATAATCAATATCCAGTATTGCGACCCTCCCAAGTTCAGCCAGTACATCCGCAGCCAATGCTGCATTGTTAATATATGAAAATCCACCATAAAAGTTTCTCCCTGCATGATGACCTGGTGGTCTTATAAGGGCAAAAACATGCATATTATCAGAATTTAAAAGCTCCTGCGCTGCTTTCATTGATGTAGTACCGGCATTAAGGGCAGCCTTTATAGCCTCCTTCTTAAGTACAGTGCGGGAATCAAAACAATAATAACCTGCATGGTAGCGAATATCCTGCGGTTTCTGTCCCTTATAAATAGGATACACAACTGCTTCTACATACTCCCCCTTTGCCAGCACTCTTTGAAGTTTTGAATAAAACATCACAAGCTCCTGAGAATGCACCTTTCCTACATTCTCAATGCCTATGGAAGCCACTTTAATAAGCTCAAATTTTCTCTGGTTATTTTCCAGATATTTAAGAATTTCATGTAATCTCTTTGGTGTCTCAAAAAATGTATTTAAGAGTGCCCCCTGCACTCTAAATGGGGGTACATAGCTTGACTCAAACGAAGAATAAAAGATTTTCATCTTCTGGCTATTATATAATCAAGCATCTTTGACATTCCTGCAAGAAATAACACACCAAAAATTATACCCTTTGCTGGTCCAAGACTTACTATTAGTGTCATTATTACACCTGCTGCTATGACTCCTGAAGAAATGGCTGGTATGGACAGATGCTTTCTTATACCAAATACCAGGGCAGCAAGTACTCCTGTCCACGCCCCAGTCCCCGGTAGGGGAATAGCAACGAAAAGAAATAACCCAAGAAGCTCAAATTTCTCAATTATCTTTCCCTTTTTTTTCGCTCTATCTATAAGCTTTTTTCCTATCTCCAGTTTTTCAAACTTTGCCATTACAATGTCAAGTGCATATAATAGAGGGACAATAATGCCCAGATTTCCGATAAGGGACAATAAAAACACCTTCCATGGAGAAAGACCAAGCACCCAGACACCATAAGGTATTGCCCCCCTCAGTTCAAGTACAGGCGCCGCAGCTATAATCACAACCTGCAACTCCGGAGAAACACCAAGGGAACTTATCTTATCAATCAAAAACCCCATTTTTAATATACCTTAACATCACATCGTCATCAATCTTTTTTTCCTCATAAAGCATAAAACCTTGATTATCAATATTCAATTCCTGCGTGAACATGGAAATGCCCCCGCCGAAAATCTTTGGAGATTTAAATATCAAAATTTCATCCACAATGTCATTTTGCAAAAGCGTGGTCCCAAGTCTGGCACCTCCTTCCACAAGCAAAGAGAGCATTTCCCGTTTATACATTTCCTTCAAAAAACACTTAAAATCAATATTATCTTTCCCGCAGCGCAAAACCTCTATATTGCCAGAAAGAAGAGGAATATGAGCGCTTGTGGTTGTAAGTATCCATATTTTTCCTCCAACTTTGAAAAACTCTAACTCACTGAGATCATCTGTAAATTTTGTGCCTGCCACCACACGCACAGGGTGGCGAGCCGGAAAAACAGTGCGGGGATTCAACCTGGGATTGTCTTTGTATAGTGTTTTCCGCCCTATCATCACAGCATCCACCTCCCCCCGTAACCTGTGTACCTCCCTGCGTGATTCTTCATTGCTTATCCACCTGGAATTCCCATTCCTGTCAGCAATAAACCCATCCAGCGTAACCGCATATTTTAAAATTACATAAGGCTCCTTCTTTTTGTGGTATTTTATAAAAAACCTGTTCAAAAATCTTGCTTCCTTCTCAAGTACGCCGGTGATAACTTCCACACCGTTTCTCCTTAACATCTCTATACCCTTGCCGCTCACCTTGGGATTCGGGTCTTCCATGGCAACAACCACCTTCTTAATACCCGCTTTAAGAATGGCGTCTGTACAGGGAGGAACCCGACCATAAAATGAATGTGGTTCAAGAGTCACATACATCGTAGCACCTCGGGTCAGTCCTCTTGCATCTTTTATCGCTACAACCTCAGCGTGATCCTCTCCTACTCTGCGATGATAACCAATTCCTACAACCCTTCCCCTGTTAACTATAACAGCCCCAACAGCAGGATTAGGCCAGGTAAAACCAAATCCTATTTTTGCGAGCTCAAGAGCAAGGGACATATAAAATTCATGAGAGGCCATCACTTAATCTTCAAAAACTTCCTCTTACCCACCTTTATGATCTTTTCTCCATTTTTCTTCAGAATTGCATCTATGTTCGTTAACGCCTCACCGTTTATCTTCACTGCTTTTTGAGCAATCAAGCGTCTTGCTTCGCTTTTTGATGGAACAAGGCCTGACTGATAGAGAATTTCCACAATGTTCATCCCTTCTTCGGGTAACTCAAACTCCGGAATATTCTCTGGAACCTTTTTTTCTCTAAACACTCTGTTGAAATGTTCTTCTGCCCTTTTCGCATCCTCTTCAGAATGCAAAAGCTTCACTATTTCGTATGCAAGCCTGGCTTTTGCACCCCGAGGGTCTTCCTTGATAAATTTTTCAACCTTTTCAAGAGACTCCTTGTCATAATACAACACCAATTTATAGTATTTGGATATCAGGGTATCCGGAATTGACATTACCTTTCCGTATATCTCCTCTGGCTTTTCAGTAAGACCTATATAGTTATCGTAGGATTTTGACATCTTTAATTTTCCATCAGTACCTTCAAGTAAAGGAACAGTGAGTATCACCTGCGGTTCTTGGCCGAAATGCTTCTGTATCTCTCTCGCAACCAGAAAATTAAACACCTGGTCAGTTCCCCCCACTTCTATATCTGCTTCTACAACGTATGAATCATATCCCTGAAAAAGGGGATACAAGAACTCGTGAATGGAAATAGGAATGTTCTCTCTGTACCTCTTAGCAAAATCGTCCCTTTCAAGCATTCGCGCAACAGTATATGTAGAGGCTATCTCAATTATATCTTTTGCAGTAAGATGAGAAAGCCATTCTGAATTGTACCTCACAATGGTCTTCTCTCTATCAAGTACTTTGAACACCTGCTCAAAGTAAGTCCGCGAATTTTCTTTAACTTCTTCTTCAGTGAGCCTGGGTCTTGTCTTTGACCTTCCGGTAGGGTCTCCAATCATGGCAGTGAAATCACCCACAATAAACACCACAGTAAAACCTAAATCCTGTAAATCTTTCAGTTTTTTTAGACACACATAATGGCCGAGATGAAGGTCAGGCCTGGAAGGATCAGCGCCATATTTGACGATAATTTTATCCCTTTCCTTAAGTTTCTTTATAAGCTCCTCTTCAGGGATAAGATCAACAACATTTTGTTTTATAACAGGCAATACCTCTTCTATTTTCCATCTCATTTCAAAACTCCTCTGAAATTAAGTAAGCTGGCTATGTCCAGTAAATAATTATGCCACAGTTAGGACAATACTCAATTTTCTTGTTTTTATCTGTTTTAGATGCTACTTCAGTTGGAAACTGTATAAAGCAATTTGTACAAACACTGTTAACAACTGGTGCAATACCTCTTCCATATTTCTTTTTAAGTTTCTCATACCTCTTCAATATCTGGCGAGGTATTGAAGAGGCTATCTCCTCTCTCATCTTTTTTAACTTTTCAATGCACTCCTTCTTGGTCTGAAATCCAAGACTCTTATACTCGTCAGATTCGGCATCTTTTAGCATTGCGTCTATATCGCTAAGAGCGATAAGCTTTTCTATCACCTCATCCATCATACTTCTCCTGCTACTTTCTTAAGGATTTTGAAAAATTCATCCTCATCTTTTGCCTCAAGATATGCGTTATTCTCTATAAGCTTTTTCGCCATCCTTGCAACTTCACCAAGAGTTATCAAGTATTTCGTACCCGGATCATTGGGCGGAGCCACCAGTAAAAAGAAAAGATGCACCGGCTTTCCATCAAGGGCATCAAAATCAACACCCTCTTTAGACCTCCCCACAACGAGGGAAACACTGTCAAGAACCACGCTTCTTGTGTGCGGGATAGCAATGCCATGTCCAATCCCTGTGGAACCAATTGCCTCTCTTTTTCTAAGGGCTTCAAGTACAACCTTCTTTCTTTCTTCAGAAAGATTTAGTGGCTCTATGAGCTCCTGCAGGGCTTCATCTTTAGTTTTTGCCTTCATATTGAATATTATCCTGTCTTTTCTTAGCAGTTCTTCTATCATTACTTAAATCCTCCTTTTGTTTCTTTTCAACCTTTCACTGCACCCTGAGTTATACCCTCAATAAAATATCTCTGTGCAAAAATAAATATTATTGCTATTGGTATGATAGACAAAGAAGAAGCTGCCATTTCAAGGGTATATGCTTCCTGATGTGCATTTTTGAACATAGCAAGCCCTACAGGCACAGTGTACATTCTGTCAGTTTGTGCAACTATTAATTGCCACAGGAAGTTTGACCAGTGAAACTGAAAATTCAATAGATACACCGTGGCTAC
>JALVLE010000131.1:13509-14013 GCA_027033555.1 Caldifarciminota bacterium
AAGATTTTAAAATCTGATGCACCATCAATCCTGGCAGCTTCCAGCAAAGAATCCGGGATTTCCTTTGCAAATTGTGTTAATATAAAGAGCCCAAAAACATTGGCAAGATGAGGCACAATCATTCCCTGATAGGTATTCATCCATTTAAGCTTATACACAACCAGGAACTGAGGAATCACATACAACAATCCTGGAACCATCATTGAAGCAATAAACATCCAGAAAAGCGTGTCTTTCATAAAAAATCTTTTTTTAGCAAAAGCATAAGCCGCCATTGCTGCAAAAAGCGTGGAAAATGTGGCAGAGAAAAATGCTACAATAAAACTATTTTTAAAGTATCTCAAAAAATTATACTCAAAGAGTACCTTCTTAAAATTTTCAAGAGTAAAACCTGTTCTAAGAGAAAATATAAGCCCTGTGCCAGGGGGTTTAAAAGCAGTATAAAGCATCCAGATAAAGGGGAACAATACAATAATCAAAAGTCCAAGCGCAATTAGAAAGGCT
>JALVLE010000132.1 GCA_027033555.1 Caldifarciminota bacterium
GAGCTACTTTACATCAGACACGGAGAGGGAAACATATTTGAAGGCTTTCGTTCAACAAGTGAGGAATCAGAACATTATTTTTTAAGTGGAGTGGTGGAGAAAACATTTACAACCAAACTTATTATATCCAAAAAAATATCAGATTCTAAAATATTGTACTTTTTGCCATCTTTTACTTACATAAAAAATTACCATCATTCAAATGCTCAAAATACATTTTTGGTTGATCTTGGTATTTTATTCAGCTTTACATTATGAGATGCACTGATTGGAAAAACTTCCAAATCGCCTTAATATTAAAAAAAATGTTACCACGGGTAAAGAAACACGGCTTACTAATGCTCATTATAGTAATAGTTGGTCTTTTCCACATATTAACAATCAGACCAGGACATAATTGGGGCGGAGATTTTGCATTATATATCCATAGTGCTAAGAATATAGAATGATTATAACAGTTTTAATTGCCTTAACCTACATAAGCAAATTCACTCTCATTAATCTAAAGCCAATTAGAGCAATTAACACCCGGGCAACATTAGAAACCTTCCAGTATATACGAGAACACACAGATAAAACAGATAAAAACGCTATATTTATTTTCAGAAAGCCCCGGGTATTAACACTTTTTACAGACAGACGCGCAGCTGCATATGGGTATCCCTACCCCACTCATCCGTATCCCGCAGATGACAGTATTCAATGGAATTTCTTTCGTAAAATCAATGCACAGTACATTTTGGCAAATACGGAGTTTAAAGAAGACAGAAAATATCTTATTCCCTTTATCCAGAGAAACCATGACAGTCTAAAATTGGTCTATTCAAATTCTCACTTCAACTTATACAAAATTACTGTCACAAAAAGTATGAAATGACAAGCCACCTTCGGGGCTCCATTCAGATATTTACAAAAACAGGATCAAACTCCAATTACAACTACTTTACAACTACTTCAGGAATTTCAGGTTGATTTTCTCTCCGTATTTAACATGTATAATGGGCAAGTTTGCCTTTTTTAACACTCTATTTACAAATTCGTCACGCTTTCTCCTCTCCTTTTTATTATGTGAAGAATCATCATACTCAATTACCAGCACAGGTTCATAGTGAGGCTTTTTAAACACGACGAAATCTACTATCTTCTTGTTAATCTTATTGTGATACTTCCAAAAATTTTTTCCTTTCTCTGTGACCTCCACTATTCTTGAAAGAGGCACCTGCGGAAAAATATCATATTTCTTACCATCTATCTGCTGCAATAAAACCCTGTAAAACTTTCTTTCCGGCACACTCATCAAAAACTCTCTCTTCCGGTAAGGATAGCGTTCTTTTTTGAATAAAGCTACAAATACCCAAACAAAAATAAATAACAGAACAGAAATTACACCAACAATCGTTGCGTCTGACATAATACCAGTGAATATTATACCATTTTATGGATAAAATCTCAAACTTTATCAGGTTTTTCCCTCAATGTTTTCTTCTGCTCGTGTTTTACTTTATAATTATTTTAAAACGCAAAAAGGAGGTTACCATGCACAAAATGACAAAAAAATCGCTGGAGGAGGCTTTCTGTGGGGAATCAATGGCACATATGAAATACACCATCTTTGCAGAAGAAGCAGAAAAAGCGGGATATCCCAATATAGCAAGACTTTTCCGAGCAATCGCTTACGCTGAATTTGTCCACGCCCGTAACCATGCCAGAGAATTGGGTTACATAAAAAACATCGCCGAGAATCTCCAATCTGCAATAGAGGGTGAGACATTTGAAGTTGAAGAAATGTATCCCGCCTATGACGCAATAGCCAAATTGCAGGATGAGAAGGGAGCTGAAAGAACGATTCACTTTGCAATTGAGGCGGAGAAAATCCACGCAGAGCTTTATGAAAAAGCAAAAAAGCAAGCAGAACAAAATAAAGATCTGGAAATTAATAAAGTATTTATTTGCCCCGTATGCGGCTACACAGCTGTGGAGGAGGCCCCTGAAAAATGTCCTGTATGCGGATACCCAGGGGATAAATTTGTGGAATTTTAAAAAACGGTTTTAACTGTAAAGCAGAGGACGCGATATTTACATTGCGAGTCCTCTGCTTTATAATTTTAACACCTATACTTGAGCAAAGGAGGAAAAGATAAATGAAAAAAGGCATACATCCTACATATTACCCTAATGCGGTGATTAAATGTGCATGTGGTAATGTAATAGTTACCGGTTCTACAAAAAAAGAAATACACGTAGAAATATGCTCAAAATGTCATCCATTTTATACTGGAGAAAGAAAAGCACTTTACGGAATGGATCAGAGCGGACGGGTGGAGAAGTTTATTAAGAAATACAACTGGAAAACACAGGAATGATAGGGATGAGATATCTCCCATATCTCATCCTCTTTCTTATATTCTTTTCAGGATGTGCGCCCCGTAAAGAGGTTATCATTGTAAAACAGGTGCCAGTGGAAAACGCGCAGGAGGAGACCAAGAAACAACAAGAAGACACAACTGCAATACCTGATACCACCTCCTACTTTAAATTCACTCCTGATACAGAGACTGCTCAATCTGAGACCCCAGCTGTGAAATTTGAGGAAAATGCCGGAAAAGAAAATAAAATAAAGGGTTTTAGAGTTCAGATCTTTGCTTTTTCTTCCAGAGAGAGAGCAGAAAGAGCAAAAGAGGAAGCAGAAAGAGTTCTATCACTGCCTGTATATATAGAATATGACCCTACAATAGATGGACCCTATAAGGTAAGAGTTGGAGATTTCACAACACGTGAAGAAGCTGAAAAATACAAAGAAAAACTTCGTCAGGAAGGATATCCAGACGCCTTTGTGGTAGAAACATATATAAACGAAAATAATTGAAGATCTATCTCGCCTCCCGCAACCCTGATAAGAAGAAAGAGATAGAAAAAATTTTGCACCCATATAAAGTAGTTTTGCCAGAGGAAGAGGGTATAAACTTTTACGTAGAAGAGACAGGACAAACGCTTAAAGAAAATGCCCTTTTAAAGGCCCAAAGGCTTTACCAAATAATCCATAAACCGGTCATTGCAGATGACACTGGCCTTGTTTGTGATTTTTTGGATGGAAAACCAGGTGTATATTCTGCGAGATTCGCTGGAGAACACGCAACATACGAAGCAAACAGACAAAAACTAATAGAACTCGCCAGAGAGGTTCCACCAGAAAAAAGAACCGCCTCTTTCGTGACAGTGGCTGTTCTTATGCTGGATACAGATAATATTATCTTTTTTGAAGGTAAAGTGAAGGGGCTGATTTTAACAGAAGAAAGAGGAACATCTGGCTTTGGATATGACCCCATTTTTTATTATCCTGCGCTGGGAATGACGTTTGCCGAAATGTCTCTTGAAACAAAAAACAAAATATCCCATAGGTATCGCGCTTTTATAAAGCTAAAAGCCTATCTTGACAGCTTACACAAATGAAGAGGGCCGCCTTTCTTGATAGGGACGGTACTTTAATAGAAGAAAAAGGATATTTAAATACACCTGAACAAATACGACTCAAAAAAGGCGTGGTAGAAGGTCTAAAACTTCTCCAGCAATATGGTTTCTACCTTTTTATTGTCACAAACCAATCAGGCACAAAAAGAGGATGGGTCTCAAAAGACCGAGTTGAGAGAATAAACAGAGAGCTTATAAGGCTTCTAAGGTCTTATAAAGTATTTATAAAAGACACATCCGTCTGTTTTCATCATCCCAATGAAAGATGTAGATGTAGAAAGCCCCAACCTTTTCTTATCTTTCGCCTTTTACTTAAATACCCCGAAATTGATGTTAAAAAATCTGTAGTGGTCGGCGACAAAGATTCGGATATAAAGCTTGCTCTAAACGTAGGAGCAAAAGGGATTCTGGTATTTCCCCATACTGATTTCTTGGACGTGGCAAGGAGTATAATAAAAGACTCTCATGGTTTTGATATACCAGGAAATTAAATTATAATCAAACCTATGACGTTGCTCATAGCCTTTTATATTCTTAGCTGGTCTCATTTAAGAATAAATGTTCCACCATCCTTTGCTTCAACTATAGCTGTTACAGATACCTATACGTTTTTTACAATAAATCGTAATGACTCATTGTATATCTATCTGCACAGGCCTGACCAGGAAAAATATATTTATAGCATCATAGACACAACAGGTACATACTCAATTAGTGCCTTTGATTCCATACTGATATTCGCCCATGTAGCAAAAGACACGGTTATTGAGATAGTGAAAATAAAAGATACACTTGTGGACAGTGTCTACACAATAATCTCACCTGAAAGATGCAACTCCATCAAAATGTATAATGATGGCATGGTCCACCCCTTTTCTTATCCTGTGTGGTATATGATATGTAGGGGAGAAAGTGGAATATTTTTAACCCACTCCACAAACTTTGCCAGCTCATTTTATCCCTTTGACACTGTTCTCAACATCTACACCAGGGCTTTTGATTTTATCACTTCAAAAAATTCAACAGGCGATAGACTTCATCTTATTTTTGTAACCTATGATAGTGTTCTCTATCTTGCAAACGGGGCATATCCTGGCAATTTTGACACTATTTTTATTAAAATAGATTCAATGCTCCCGGATACCCCCCACGTCTCAATTTCCGCCAAGGAAGATACACTTTTTGTATCCTATGAGAGAATAAGTTCAGAAACCCATCCTGACAGAGATATTTACTACGTTGCATACTACCATGAAGGCAATGACAATCACCCTATTGTGCAACCTATTGCGGCAACATTTGATGAAGAAACATTTCCCATTTCAATAATGGAATTCACCCCTCATCCAGATACCATCCACCTCTTTTATCTTAAGTACACAAGCCCAATAGAGCTGCAAGAAGCCCTTGTAATATCCCCATACTCGGATTTTAATACACGAACAGTATATGCTGGAGACATTAACCCTATCCATGTCTCAAA
>JALVLE010000133.1 GCA_027033555.1 Caldifarciminota bacterium
CAAGTTTCTTTTAAGGGCTTGTGACTATGCGGGGTTCTGATTCTCCTTTTCTTTTCCTCAGCCATGTACCCACTCTCACGCGTGAATACACATCAAAAGGGACATCTATTGTTCTTAACTTACCGTCATTTGTTTTAATTGTGATATAATACCGAGTTGAATGTGAGCCCGGGATACGCTTTTCATATTTTGTGACCACTGTGCCTGTGTAAGAGACAAAATATTTGTTATACTGTGAATACCCTAAAAGGATAAGAATGACTATTGCCATAACAATGAACATTACTCTCTGGCTTTGCTTATCACGCATCAGAAATTCCTGGAAAAGCACATTACGATTTCTCATTCTTCCCCTCCCCTGGTTTAATAATTATCATTCTCTGGAATAATCCTTGGATATAACTCTCCACTTATCTTCTCTACAGAATCTCCAACCATAGCCTTTTTGTAAATGTAATATGGGACCTCTACTTTTATATCCCTGTTCTCAGTAGTCTCCACTATTAAATAGTATTTAGTTCTCTTCGTATATCCTCTTCTTTTTGTAAAGTAACTCAAGGCACTCCTTCTCTTTATATATTTATCAACAACATGTCCCGCAAAGTACATATTCTTTTTACGATTATACTGGACAATAGCCACAGTAGTTGCAACGAGCACTACAAACATAATAACGCCATATTTTAGGCCTTTACCATGAAAACCAAATGTATAATTCATTTATTTACTCCTTGCGCTCAATGGCTCCAGCATGAAAAACCTGTTATTCTTGTCAAAATATTCTCCCTCTACTTTCCTGAACTCATTATACCCATAAATAGGGATTTCAATGTTTTTTATTGTATAACTTGAAAAAAAGACAAGATGTTTTTTATCCTTGCTGGATGTTCTGATAAGGGCGTTATACGGAGAAGATAAACTCGTATCACAAGGCGCTATTGTGTATTGATATAAGTACTCAAATTCAATATTTACACTATCTTCTATGCTCCTTTTTGCGCCAACATATAAAGGCATCTTTCTCTCTTTATCGGTTGCATACCTTGGAGCCGCAGAAGGAAGGGGCAGTGTGAATTCAAGTGAGTATTTATCTCCAAGGGCAAAATCATTTGATGTGACATATACCTCAAAGTAAGGATTTTTCCATCTATTGTCTATATTAAACAGTTTATAGGAATCAACCTTTGCTGTGCTGCCAAGCCTTTTTACGAGATTCTCAAGTTGTATATTTACTTCCCTTTGCTTCTTGAATCTAAACATTCTGCGTATGGTTGCCGAGTAGAATCCTCTCCCTTTTATTTTCAAAACACCTTTAAATGTGCCATCATGTAGCAATTTGCCATGGATAACAGAAGAATAAGTGTTATATTCTGCCGGATATTCGGGTATTTTAATCGTTCTTGCTTTACCACTCGTAAATACAAATCCTTCCTTCCCCTGAAACCTCGGAGAAAGCACATCTATATCACTGTATCTTTCCATAAGATAGGCAAAATATACACTGTCATTTATCTGAGCCCTAAGCAGCATATCCTTGTAAAGAGATGGTGTTGCCACAGCACCCCTGC
>JALVLE010000134.1 GCA_027033555.1 Caldifarciminota bacterium
TACGTATTTGAAAGACATGGTGACGGGTTGACGATTACGATAAATTCAAACTATTTTGTGGCCACAGGTGATGATACAACCCGTCATCAAATTATCTATATATTTACCATGGCAGAGGATACGGGATTTAAAGAAATTACGGTTGTAGAGGATACTCTGCAGCACCATTTTACGCTTGTTGATTTCCGTGGAGGTTGAGATGTTCCTCTCTGTATTAATGGTTTTGGGTGGATTATTTCTCTTATACATAGGTTCAGAGGGGTTTGTTAGAGGTGCCACGAGTCTGGCGAGGAGAACTGGAATAAAGGAGTATGCTATAGGGGCTACTGTGGTTGCCTTTGGAACCAGTCTGCCGGAGCTTGTCACCGGTGTGTATGCAGCATACGCTGGGAGAATGGATATTTCGGTGTCCAATGTGATAGGGTCAAATATCTTTAATATAGGATTTGCCCTTGGAATCTCTGCTGCGATATTTGGAATAAAGACAGAAAGGCAGATATTTCATATTGATATTCCCCCTCTTATGGTTTCCATCATTCTCTTTTTTCTTCTTGCGTCAGATGGAAATATATCACGTCTGGATGGGGTGTTTCTTCTTGTATCCTTTGGTGCTTTTACCTTTAGATTGCTTAAAGATAGGGAAACAGTGGATATAGACGAAATCCCAAAGGAGACTTATTCTATCCCGGTGGCATTGTTCGTAATAATAATTGCAATAGTTTTATTACATTTTGGAGCACGATGGGTGGTAGATGGTGGAGTGGCACTTGCACGCCACTTTGGCATAAGTGAGTGGGTTATAGGAGCAACAGTTGTTGCAATTGGCACAAGTACTCCGGAAATCTTCACGTCTTTTGTGGCTCTTCGCCGTGGAAGGGATGAACTGTCAGTGGGTAATGTTATCGGTTCAAACATTACAAACATTTTTCTGGTGTTGGGTGCAGCTGCCTTAACAAGGCCTCTTCCAGTTTCACATGTAGCTTTGTATTTTGATTTTGTCTCTATGTTTTTCTTTTCAATTCTCCTTGCTTTTATGATCTCTGACAGAAGGGTTAGCAGAGAGTCCGGTGTATGGCTGATGTTGCTTATACTGGCTTATATACTGGGTATGATAAAATTGCATAGGTAATATGAAATGTGATCTCCATATTCATACTCATTTTTCAGATGGCAAATATTCGCCTGCCAAGGTGGTAAAATTTGCCCATGATGCAGGTCTTAATTTTATTGCCATTACTGATCACGACACAGTATGCGGAGTAGAGGAGGGGATAATAGCAGGCAAAAAGTTAGGTGTTGAGGTTATTCCAGGTATTGAGTTTTCCTCGGTGTTTGAGGGGCATGATGTTCATATACTGGGATATTTTATTGATCACAAATCCCCAAAGGTTAAAGATTTTCTGCTTGAAATTAAAGAGAAGAGAGAGAATCGTGCAAAGAAAATGGTTGAAAAACTCAACGATATGGGGTATGCCATTGATTTTGAAAGAGTTAAAAAGATTGCGCAGGATGGTGCTCTGGGAAGACCCCATATTGCGCGGGCTCTGTATGAAAAGGGGTACACAGC
>JALVLE010000135.1 GCA_027033555.1 Caldifarciminota bacterium
TTCTCATAATATAATTTCACCCCCCTCCTTTTATGAAGTATATTCCTTACATGAAGTTTTGTCAAGGAATTGGGGACAATAAAAATACCACCAGGTTAAATAAGTAGTTTTTGTTTTTTTATTTCTCTTTGTAGGTGAAGCAATTAAAAGCAAGTGTGTCAAAATTTCAACACGTAAACGAAGTGTGTTTTGGCTTGTATTTCTATCTTATCTACATTAAAATCTTACAAATGCGCTGGTTGTATGCTTTTTTTATAACCCTGGTAGGACTTGTCGTAGGAAGCTTTCTGAATGTGTGTATTTACCGTATCCCGAAAGGAATGTCTATATTAAAGCCACCTTCGCATTGCCCGCATTGTGGAAGAAAGATTAAATTCTATGATAACATCCCTGTAATTTCATATATAATTTTAGGCGGTAAGTGTAGGTACTGCAAAGCAAAAATCTCAATCAGGTATCCTCTTGTGGAGCTTTTGACGGGCCTTTTATTTCTTGTTTCCTATTTGCGATTTGGTATCACATGGGAACTTCTCAAAGTTCTGGTCTTTGTGACATTTTCAGAATGTATTGCCTTTATAGACGGGGAACACATGATAGTTCCAGATGTAGTGAGTTTCCCGGCGATTGCTGTGGGGCTTTTATTTGCCTTATTTTCTGTGGGAATTACATTAAAAAATGCTGTTTTGGGGGCAATATTAGGTGCAGGAGTAATGTTTATTTTCAGACTTACCGGGAAGTTAATTTTTCAGAGAGAAGCTCTTGGTGACGGTGATATTGTAATAATGGCTATGATTGGTGTGTTTACGGGACCTTTGGGGGTATTCATCTCAATTTTATTTGGTTCCTTATTAGGCTCTATAATAGGTATTATATTGTTGGTCAAGAAGAAAACAGATATTCTTCCTTTTGGTCCATTTCTTGTGCTGGGTTCCTTTATTTACGTATTTTTAATACAGTACTCAAATTACTTGACAATTGGTTAAACTTGTGTTATTATATACAACATGGCAGAGGAAATAAATATAAAAAAGAAAAAGGCTGAGGCTCTGCGTTTCCTGGGAAAAGGAAAAATAGATAAAGCAATTGAAGTATATGAAGAAATTCTTAGGGCCAAGGAAGACCCGGACATATACAACGCAGTAGGTGATTTGTATGTCAGAAAGCAAAATATATCTAAAGCCATAGAGTCTTACGAGAAAGCCTATAAATTATACAAAGATATAGAGTTCCTGGATAATGCAATAGCTGTAATACGTAAGATTCTGAAATATGAAAAAGACAGAAAAGATCTGTATCTGGAGCTGGCTGAGCTTTATACCGAACTGGGTAATCAGGATTCAGCTCTTGACGCGCTGGAAAATGTTATCACCGATGACCTTGATCCATCCATGCTTGAAAGGGCATTTACCATAATTACGCAGCTTGCTGAAAAGGTGCAGGAAGATGAGGCAAGTGAAAAGAGATTTGAAAGGTTGTTTTTGAAGTTGCAGGAAATTTCAGAAAAATTTGGTGAAATTTCCCTGGAAAGTGGGCTCGGCATGGAGATGGAGGAGGAGCTGTTTCCC
>JALVLE010000136.1 GCA_027033555.1 Caldifarciminota bacterium
ATTTACCTCTATCACGGTTCTATAATCTTCTTCCTTCATCCTCATAAAAAGGGTGTCCTTTGTAATTCCAGCATTATTCACCAGTACGCTTATAGATTTCACATTATCTTTTATAAATCCGGAGAGTTTATCATAATCTTCTCTTACACCAAGGTCCACTGGAAAATATCGGGTACTTACCCCGTATATAGATGCAATTTTCTCTGCATTATCCCTCAATCTCTTCTCGTTTCTTGCAATGAGAAGTATATTATAACCATCTTTTGCAAGGAATTCTGCTATTTTGAGCCCTATGCCACGAGATGCACCAGTTACAATTGCCACATTTTCCATACTGAATCCTCCTTTTGATACGAATGATTATATACCCACCCATTGAAACACCATAGTAATGTTTTGAAAAAAGAAAAAGGTACTATTGACTCGTATCCAAACAGGCTATATAATTTAGAGCTTTTATGAAATAGGAGGTGTTATGAGGAGCCTTATATACAAACTAATGGCAACCTTATTCTTGGTACAAAGCCTTATGGCTGCACGTTTTTTGTTTGACTATACAAAAAACGAAACAGCCGGGAATGCAGACTGGATAATTGATAGGGACTACCCATATCCTCAACCGACAAACCCTTCATCTCCGGAAGACTGGGATGGAGCCATTTCCTCCTGGGGATATGCTCTGCATGCCGCAGGCCATGAAGTTGTGACATTACCACCTGATAGTGAAATAACATACGGAACCTCAAGTCCTCTGGACCTTTCAAACTTTGATGTATTTGTTATGGTGGAGCCTCAGAACCCGCTAAGTTCATCCGAAATCCAGGCCATTGTTCAGTTTGTGCAAAATGGCGGGGGATTTTTTATGATTTCAGATCACAATGCTTCAGATAGAGACAACGATGGATGGGATTCTCCACGTGTTTTTAATGCGGCTTTTGAAGATGTGTTTGGGGTACATTTTGATACAACAGGTGAGGGATATAACTCAGTAAGCGGAGCATTTGATAATGTGAGCTCTGATCCTTATGATTCAATAATACATGGTCCCTTTGGAGACGTGGACACATTCGGTTACTGGCAGGGAACTGTAATCCTGTTGAGACAGGATATAAATTCCTCCCTCAAAGGGCACGTCTGGTACACCGGAGAGCCAGAAGGTAGCAATCAAAGAGTCATTATTTTTACAGGCACCTATGGTAATGGAAGAATAGCAGGTTTTGGAGATTCCTCTCCATGTGACGATGGAACAGGTGACCCAGAAGATGCCCTTAATGATAACTGGGATGATTATCAGGATTCTGTAGCAATTTTGAATATTTCGCTATGGCTTGCAAGCTCAGGCTCTACCAATAACCCACCTGTAATAGACACAGTAATTCAGAACCCCATATCAGTTTCTGATACGGATACTGTTTCAATCTATGCAGTAATTACCGACGACCATGCCGTGGAGACAGATTCTTTGTACCTCAGGATAAATTCAGGCCCATATACTGCTTTCTATCATGAAGCACGAAGTAATGATACATCCTATTTCACTATCCTCCCTCAATCATATGAT
>JALVLE010000137.1 GCA_027033555.1 Caldifarciminota bacterium
CCTCGGAGAAAGCACATCTATATCACTGTATCTTTCCATAAGATAGGCAAAATATACACTGTCATTTATCTGAGCCCTAAGCAGCATATCCTTGTAAAGAGATGGTGTTGCCACAGCACCCCTGCCATTCTCGCTAAGAACTGAACTCAAGCCAACTGCAAATCTGTACTCCTTTCCCTCTCCTTCAACAAGCACAGGCTCTGCTTTAATTCCAAGAGCATTAAGAAGTGCAATGGCAAGCACTGTCTTATCTCTCACATCACCGTATTTATGTTTTAACGTCCATTCTGAAGAATGGGGCACAAAACCGGCGTCCCACAGGTACAGAGGAACGTTACGTATATTTTCCTCAACGTATTCTGCCACCCTGTAAAAGGTTTCCCTGTCATTGCTACCCTTAAGGGAGTTTGCAGTTTCTTTAACAAGTTCAGAGCTGGAGTTGAGTTTATCTTTAAATTTAGACCATATCCACCCTGCCATTTTTTCTTTATTTTCAAAACTGGTATAATCAACTCGTTCTGCTATTTTGTATAATGGTGGAAGGAAATTCTCTTCTGGTATTTTGTTAACGTCTTCTGCAAGAAAAGTATAGACAACCATTTTTTCTGTGGTATCTACTTTTACTTCAATCACACTATCACCATACACCGCAAAGTTCAGCCTCTCTTTGCGGGGAATACTCAGAATAAACACCTTTTTCTTAATGGGCTCTTTCATTCGGAAGAAAATACTACCGAAGATAGGGCTGTCCTTTTCGCCCTCTTTGCTTTTTATTTCGTACTCATAGACAATTGTTGCATTCCTCCTGAGCGCAGGGAAACTCACTGCCTTGATTTGTACATTTGTGTATTCAGGAGCCATTGCAGTCTCAGGTGCACCAACGTCCATAATAGCATCCTTTTCCACTTTAACCTTTCTGCCATTTTCTAAAAGAGTATAGGCTTTGATAACTATGAAATCTGCTGTCTTACGATTATATCTTACTTTAATATCACCGCACCTGTCCCTTCCCACATCATTTAATATTTTTATTCTCAAGACCCTGTGAAGGACTTTTTCTCCGTCCCTATTAAAAAGAACAGTTGTGCTATCCAGTTCATAAAGGCAATTGGCATCAGAAAGAGAAAAGGATATTAATAAAAATAGCGTAAGAAACATTGCTAATCCTCCCTTTTCAGGATTATTCTGGTCTTTGAAAACTTCATACCTTCATCATAGAGTTTCTTGGTTTCAACATAGTCCTCTGGAGGCACCAATGGCTTTTTAATTATGTTTTCATAAACGCATACAATGCTGTCACCGAAAGCTTCGCACTTTGCCGCATAGGCGAGATAATCATTTTCACCCCTGTAAGGTCTGGGTAGCCGTACAACTTTATACTTTTCCGGAAGATAAATTGTGGTGACGGCTTTTGACATAACCGGGACAAAAAAGTAGAGTGGATACCTGCGCCTCTCAAGTGAAAATGGCTCTGCATTACCGAAAGATATGTTCTGGTTAGAAAGGGAAAATATAAGATTTTTACCCTTTTTCAATGCAAACCCTCTGGCCGAATA
>JALVLE010000138.1 GCA_027033555.1 Caldifarciminota bacterium
TCCTATGGTAAACTCCAGGGGATTTTGTCCGACTGTGGTGTCAAATATTGTACCATCCTCAAGTTTTCCTATATATTGCACCACCACCCTGTCGCCCTTTTTTGCAGTTCTCATAATGCCTCCGTATGATGAAATTATAAGGGCATGAATGTAAACAGGGAAATCACATAAAGAGTTGCGCACATTTAAGCATTATTAGAAGAAGAATAAACCAGATTTCTGCTACAAGGTGATTTTTTATATTTTCGGATGCAGTTACCTTTTGTCCGGATTTTTCAAGTATAATACCTCGTGACATGGAAAGACCTGTCTCAAGACCTATGTAAGGGAATATGAACAGTATTACAAATTTCCATCCGCTTCTCATAAAGAGATAATAGACAGCAATTAAATTTATTATGAGAAGAACAAATGCCACTGCTACCTCCGTTCTGTACAATCTAATTTGTGAGTGTCCCTCTGAATTGAGCGTTGCATATACAAAGATCATTTTCGTGAAATTGCCCAGTGTTACAGCCCAGTAAATTAGAGAGAGGCCTTTTAAAAAGTCCGAGTTACTCAGGAAACTTAAGTAACTTATAAGTAAACCAAATATGATAGCGAAAAAGAAGGTCAGTATGCTTTTCTTCATATTCATATTGTAAATGACTTGATAAAATTAAGCAATGTTTTTAGTTCCCTCCGTTCCAATTGTACCATATCCATCCAGTAGCATCTGGAGGTACAGGGTGGAAGTAATCTTGCATATATGACCAAAAGTTACGACAGAACTCTTCCCAGTCTATATTGCCCCATGTAGTTGTATCAGGATTTTGGGTATGTTGGAGATGATAAAGCCATATCATAAACTCGTTAATTCCGTAAGCGCCTAGGGAAACAAGCCATCCGTAGATTCCACTTGGATTATAATGCATTAACCGTGTTGCAAAGTAAAATATACTTGTACTTAGTGCTCCTAAGGCTAAATCTCCAGAGGTTGCTTTTATACTATCCAGTTTTTCATTTATTTGCTTGCAGAATTCATTCAAGAGTTCTATAGGTATGTCTAATGAATCTGTACTCAAGAAATCGTTAAGTATAATATAATTTTCGATATCAGTATATACCTTAGGAACTTCTTTACTTTTGAGGTTGATAAAACCTTCAAAACTTGCTAAGGTATTTTTCGAGGAGTCTCTAAATGCCCATATCCCGTAAATTAATGTATCCTCAATTGCTGTCATTTTTGCGTTTATTATTTTATGGTTTATATTGTTATACAAGGCTGATTCTTCCGTTAAATAACCCATAGTATCTTTATATACTTTAAATGCCATTTGTAAAATTAGTTTTTTGTTGTTTGTAAAAACAAGTATACCGAAAGAGGTATCTTTTAAAACAGAAATTCCATAATGCAGCGCAAATGTGTCAAGTTTTATAGACCCTATGGTATCGTTTGGGGCATTAGAATCTACAGGTTCTGATATGGCAATTAGTGAGGTGGCATTTAAAGTATTTTTGCGTGATGTATATTCTTGTGTTCGTATAGTCATGGCATGACGAACAGTTTCTATG
>JALVLE010000139.1 GCA_027033555.1 Caldifarciminota bacterium
TGATTATAAGGGGCCAGTCCCTTTTAAAATTAAGATACCCCATATTAGAAAGCCATATCCATGCTCCAATCACGACCAAAAACAAGCCCGTCCATAATTTAGAACTCATATACCCTCCTCATTCTATCCATATCTTTACATAGCTACCATCTTCGGATTCAACTTCTACAAGGGTATAATTCTCTTTTGTAAGATGTTCAAGTATCTCATCAAGCGGCAACTCTACCTTCTCTCCATCCACCTCATAAGAGAGTGCTTCTTTTGGCACAAATTTACTCGCCAATTTAACAAGAAACAGAGGAATTTTTATATTCACTTTATCTTCCCCATCTACTGCAGATATGCGCAAAAATCTCCCTTTCCCCTTCTCTTCTTTCTCCACTCTTTTTATTGCAAGAATCAGCCTCTCCCCTTCTTCAGGGGATATTTTTCCATCCTTTACCATCTCTATTACTTTCTTTATCTCTTCATTGTTCATTTTTTCCCTCCTTCAACAAACGCAAAGCTTCTTCCACTGAAATCTCCCCACTATCCAGCATCTCTAATACCTCCTGTGGAGAGATTTTTTCTTCTGACTCCCAGCCAAGTTTATTTATTATCTGACGTATCCTTAGTTTGGCAGTAGGATGCGAAATGCCAAATCTTCTTGCAACCAATGAGATATTCCCATATGAAAGAAGAAAAAACTTTAAGAACTTCATCTCCTCATCATTTAAATTACACAGAGCACAGGCATCAAACTCTCCCCTTATTGTTGTTCCACACTTTACACACTTGTACTCCACTACATTTAAGTTTCCTCCACACACAGGACATTTTACCAATACCCTCTTTTTCATGATAAAAATTATAAGGCAAGCTTCAAATTTTTTCAAGTAGTAGTTTCAAAAATTGAAACAAATATGCTAAATAACTAAAAAGGGGGCGCATTTATGCGCCCCCTTTTAATCTAATAAAGGGCTCTTTTCAAAGAAGGTTAAAGGAAATTCCCACCGACATGGTTTGCTTTAGCTGAATAGCATCTACCTGATCTTTATCATAATATAGCAACAAATACGCATTCATATTTACATACTTACTTACACTTACCGTGAGGATATTCTCAAAACTGATATCAGGAGCTTTCCATGTAGTGACACTATCTGGCTGATTTGACATAAGTGCCTTGAATACTCTAAGATTTATCTCATAAACAGAAGTTTCAGATACTTTAAATTTGCCATGGGTTATCCACTCCATACCTCCTTCCTTTGGGACCGAAGTCGTGTCTTTTCTGTTCACCACCTGTTTTAGAGCTAAACCAAAACGAGTGGTAAAGTTATTACCTTTGTTTTTCAGTATTTCTCTTTCAAAACCAAAGGATTCCTGGAAGGTCATGGGATTTACGTACATTGTATCTGGTTCATCAAAGAATTGAGAAAGAAAGTAAAAAGAAAAGTAAGGGTCTACAGGCCACCCCTTCCTCAATGATAACACGCTTTCTTCTTCTATTTTGTCCTGGGATTTTACCGGTTTTTTCCAGTTACCTGTTGTTGCATCCTGTAGAAAGGTCTGGCCATAAAGCAAAAGTAACCTGTTCTTTAGAAAAAGCGAAGAGGTAAGGTCCCGACTTGCCGCTCCATTTAGCTGAACATTCCAGGTTATATTACTTACATCCTCTTTCTGCCATTTATCATTATAAAATGCCTCGGTGATGTTGAAGGAAGATGTTATAGATGTCTTCCATCCTCCGGCAACAGTTACAAGTAATGCAAAAAGCATATGATAACCTCCTTTTTTGACTTACTAAATTATAAACGCCATGCTGACATCAATCAAAATTCTTAATAAAGTACATATTTGGGCTTTCATCTATGTGGCTTTAAGATACTCTCTCGCATGGGGGAAATAGCTATCATTGTAAGCCGGCGCTTGCCGGGCGTAAAAAGCATGGCTCTAAACCTTGCGAAGGTAAGCAAGATTGTTGACATCGTTTATCTTGAAGATTTATTCCGAAATGAGTTTTTATTCAGGTTAGAAAGAAGGTTTTTTAGAAACTCCGCGCTTACCTTTGCCAGTATGGATCATCTACGCAACTATAAAGACAGGGTGATTCTTGGCGGCTGGACACCCGTTTATCCAAAACTGGTAAAATTGCTTAATAAGAATGGAATAAAACCCTCAGTGATGTGGTGCAGCACCCTCGGGCAGATGGAAATGACATGTAACATGGTGGATTATAGATCATTCCTGGAACTTGTCAATCTTAGCGATGAAGGTAGAATAAACTATATTTTGCTAAATGAAAGACTTTATGAGGAAATGAGTTTCCTGAAAAATGCAATTTACTTTCCCCACACACTCTTTCTTGAAGAATTTGCACCCTTTTATAAAGATGTACCAGATAACACCGATAGATTTAATATAGACCTTTTCGTCCCTGTGAGAGAAGGGAAAAATATTATGACACAGATTTCTGCTGTCATATTGTCAAGATTCTCAGAGAGCATAGATTTGCACATTAACTTTGAGCATCCATATATAACTCCGTTATTGAAAAAATTACCCGTGAATATAAAACAACATAAATGGCTGCCATGGAATAAATACCTTAAGCTCTTATCCAATATGCATATCTCACTCCAGGTGACCCACACCGAAAGTTTCAATTATGCCGTGGCAGAGAGAATGGCAATGGGTGTACCGGCACTTGTTAGCTATAACATATATAATATTTCAAAAGACCCGCATCTGGCAAATCTCCTCTGTGTAAGAGCAGTAGATTCTGCGAAATCCATTACTGAAAAACTGGATTACCTCCTGGCAAGGCCCGCACTCCTGAAAGAGCTTAGATCCCTCGTAAACAAACGAATAAAAAAGGCAATGAAAGAGAAAAACGAGCTGGCAGTTTATCTATTGAAAAAACTGTTCCTATGAAAAACATCAAGCTTTTTACTCTCCAGGCCACAGGGACACTTTTTTATCAGGGGCTGAGCCTTGTTTTCAACTTTTTTCTGAATGTTATTATAGCCAGAAGTCTTGGGCCAGCGGGAAAAGGACTTTTTTCTGTTTATATACTGATACCCTCTTTATTATCCATGCTACTTACATTAAGTATTGACGAGTCCAATGTTTATTTCGCCAGCAAGGGATACAGAATCCGGGATATATTCCTGACAAACTTTTTTTATACTTTATTGGCAAGCGGAATGCTCTTTGCAGCTTTTACCTCCTCTCCTACAATCTTTTCGTACTTTTTCAAAAACATTGGCAATCAATATCTTTTTTCTGCTATTCTCATCACCCCCTTTTTCCTTTTTTTTAGAAATATACGAACCATATTTTTAGGTGCCAACAGGGTAGGTATTTTTAATTTTCTTGACACTCTCCGTATCGGAATCTTACTTCTTCTTGTCTATTTCATGCTATTTTTTGAGGGAAAGAAAGTTCACTACGCATTACAGGCAATAAACTACCATATAATGCTGGCAAGCGCCTTTGCACTTTTTGCCATTATACCCCTGTTTAAGGAAGGGGACATACATATACCCCTGAAAAAACTGCTTGGAAAAGAACTAAGATATGGTATTCGTGCTTATCTTGGAATCACCATGAATTTTTTTAATAGAAGACTTGACGTGTTTATACTAAATTACTTTAAAACTCCATACGAAGTCGGAATTTACTCAATAAGTACTGCCATGGCTGAGCTCATCTGGAAGATACCCAATTCAATCGCAACCCCATTATTTCCGCACGTAGCAAGGCAAAAAAGGGAGGAATCAATTAAATTCACCCTTCTTATCACAAGGTTCACCTTTTTCCTTATAGTAATTGTGGCTATATTCATGGCATGGATTGGTAAACCGTTCATTCTAATTGTATTCGGAAAGAACTTCATTCCGTCATTTTCTCCGTTTTTATGGCTTTTACCAGGGGTTATATTCCTCAGCATAGGCCGGGTACTTTCTGCTTTTTTTCACGGGATAAATAAACCGGAATACGGCTCTTTTTTCACTATTATTTCGGTGACCTTCACCGTGATATTAGATTTTCTTCTCATTCCTCTATATGGTGCAAAGGGTGCTGCAATTGCCTCCACCATAGCTTATTCAGTTTCCGGGCTTATAGCAACCCTTCTTTTTTCTTATGAAGCTAAAGTTCCTTTTTATGTTTTATTTGTCCCACCTATTAAAGATCTCTTACACATGTTTAGAAAAATTTTTAGAAAAATTCAATAGGAACGAATATACTTCAAAAGAGTGTTACCGAACCTCTCTCTTATTTTCTTTAAGGCCCTGTCTTTAAGCTGCCTCGCCCTTTCCCTTGAGATACCCAATCTTTTCGCCACCTGAGAAAGAGGTTCAGGCTCATCACCATCCAGTCCAAAAAAGCGCTTTACAATATATCTTTCCCTGGGTGTGAGAGTTTTTAAAGCATCCTGCACTGCTTTTTTCATTGCCTCCTGCCTTAATGCCTGCTCTGGCGAAGGGAGCGCTTCCTGTGCCATGAATTCTGGTATATGGGATTTTGAATCCTCCTCCCGTACAAGTGCCTCCAGGGGGATTTCTCTCTGTATGTATCGCAATACCTCGGTCACCTCTTTTTCAGGGAGATTCATTTCTTTTGCAATGTCCTGAACCGTAGAAAGCGTGCCCATTTCCTGGGAGAGGTTTTCTCCTACGTCAAGGAGTTCTTTGGCTTTTAACTTTGCAGCATGGGAAATCCTTATATCCTTTCCCTGATTGGCAATCGCATTCAAAATAGCTTGCTTCACCCACCAGATGGCATAACTCATGAATCGCACATTCCTATTGGGATCAAATCGTTTTATGGCTTTCAATAAGCCCATGTTACCTTCATTTATAAGATCAGCAAGTGGTACCCCTTTATCCTTATATTTTTTGGCTATCGCCACAACGTACTTTAAATTGGCATAAAGAAGCTTCTCTATCGCCTCTTTATCACCTTCTTTTGCTTTTTTTATAAGCTCCATCTCCTCCTCACGGGAGATGGAGGGCAAATTTTCAATGTTCTTAAAATAGTACTCTAAAGAATCCTCTTCAAATTTCCTGGGCAATTATTTATCTTCCTACCAATTTTTGATAACCTTCCTCCGGATAAACATCAAGCGCCTTTACCCACCTGGATAATTTCTCAACTCTTTCCCTTGGATTTTCCGGCATACGGAGGGGACGTCCTCTTCCATCAAAAATAAGACCTACAACTCCTCCCTGAAGTTCAACCTCCAGGACTTTACCCTTGCCTGCACCAACATCAACATTTTTCACAGGCTCTATAACTGCCTTCGCCACCTCTCCCACGCCAAGCGGTACTTTAAAGAGGTCTCCCCATTTTATCTCAAGCTCTTTTTTGCTTCCATCTGGCATCTCAAGATGCACCTTTGCCATGAGCTTGCCTTCTTTCATGGGTTTTTCGGTGACAGGAACTACCGAATGCCCAAGCCTTATAAGACAATCTCTGTCAAACACCTCAGTTGCAGCCTCCTCATGAACGTCTGCAAGAACTCCAAGGTGCGGCATCATGAAAATGGAATCCACTGTGAGCATTGTAACACCTTGGGGCTCAAATGCGTCAAGCATCATGAGTGCAGACTGTACTCTTCGTGGAGCGTGAGAAAGTACTCCGCCTGAACCTATAATCATAGCCAGACTCATCATATCCACAAGGGTACCACCTGCAAGACTTTGAGCAAAAGCATCAGAAATTGTTCTTTCCTGCTGCACACCTTTTAATCCCACTGCCATTGACTTATGATGTTCAAAGGCGAGTCTCAGAGCCTCTCTCGCAATTGCCTGCTCTATAATGAGCTCTTCAAGTGTCTGTGGTATAGTGGTGGGTCTTATCATCTTGTTTCTGATTCTATTTTTTAGATCTGAGGGATCAATATGGAAAGGAACCCATCTCAAAATGTTTTCCACACCTGCCTCAACGAGAACATTGGATATGGAATAACTCATACCCAAATTCGCTGAAACGGTCCTGTTAAAGACTCTTCTACCCTCTGATTTATCTTTAAAAACGGAAAATACATCAGTAGTTGCGCCTCCAATATCCACCCCCAAGACATCAATATCCAGCTTATTCCCCACTTTCTCCACAAGTGACCCAACTGCACCAGGAGTCGGCTTTATGGGTGTATCTGTCCAGCTCATCAATTTTTTGTACCCTGGTGCATGCTGCATAACATGTTCCATAAAGAGTTCGTGTATCTTATCACGAGCAGGTTTAAGGTTTTCTTTTTCTAAAACAGGCCTGATATTATCCACAATTTCAAGGGCCACCTTGTCTCCAAGGATTCTTTTAATATCCTCTCTTGCATCCTTATTTCCTGCATAAATAACAGGCAGCTTGTATCCTACCCCAAATCTGGGCTTGGGATCGGCAGCAGCAATAAGCTCTGCAAGCTCAATAACATGCTTCTTGGTTCCGCCATCCACTCCTCCTGCAAGGAGTATCATATCCGGTCTTAACCTCCTTATTAAATCCACCCTTTCATGCGGCATCCTCCCATCATTTGAAGCTATCACATCCATTACAATAGCACCTGCACCAAGAGCCGCCCTCTGAGCACTTTCTGCAGTCATCTGCCTTACAACTCCCACAACGAGCATTTGTAGTCCACCACCGGCAGAAGATGTGGAAACATAAATATCCACTCCTTCTTTCTCGCTCTTTTTAGGTTTAATAATTTTTTCGCCATCCAGAATCTTGATATGAGTCAACTCCTCCACTTCCCTAAAGGCATTAAGTACACCCCTTGTTACATCCTCAAATGGTGCTTCAACTGTTGTGGGTGCCTCTCCTCTCGCGGTAAGTCTATAATGTTCACCTTTCTTTTCAATAAGAATTGCTTTGGTAGTAGTACTACCACAATCTGTGGCAATCACTCTTTCAATTTTTGATTTATCAATTTTCTTATGAGGACTCACTTTTCTCCTCCTTTATAGGCAACAAAAGCTTTTCAAATCTCTTTTTTATCCCAAAAACTGCAACTTCCTCCCGTCCAAAGATTCTTCCAAGCTCCTTTTTACCCTTGCTACAATGTAAAATTTTATGCTTTTCATTCAACACATTCAAGATTTTATTTTCCTCCCTCTTTGACATGTCTTTTGCAAATACAACCACACTTACCACCTCTAAATTATGCAAAAGGGCAGACCTGCCAACCAGCACTCCCCCACCACGGATTGCAAGCCCAATATTCTCAAATTTTATCTGTGCCATATTTTTAATATATCCATAGCGGTTATTAAAACCATGAGAACAACAAGTGCCACAAACCCTGCAAACTGAATAGATTCAAGCACCTCTTTTTTGAGAGGCTTTTTTATAATAGCCTCTATTGTAAATACAAAAACATGAAAACCATCAAGGGCAGGAAAGGGTATAAGATTCAACAAAAATAAATTAATAGAAAGAGCTGCAGAGAGATTTATCAGACTCGCTATTTTTATAAGCAACCCGCTTCCCATGGATTCTGAGGAATGGACAAGGCGTCCAACTGTGATTATCCCCCCTAAATTCTTAAAAGACGTTTTTCCTGTAAAAAGGTTATAAATGAACTCCAGAGTAAGCACATTCACCTCATACGTCTTTACAAGAGCACTTTTTATCCCTTCCCAAACTCCCATTCGCACCGTCTTGGTATAAGCGGCAATACCAATCTTACCAAAGGTATCTCCTTTTTCAATGGACACAGCCAGAGGAACGACCTTGAATATAAGTGTATCATTCCCACGTTTCACTACAAACAAAACAGTATCTCCCGGCCTTTTTCTTACATACTCCCCAACGTCCTGAAACATACTAACTTTCACAGTATCTACCTGTAAAATAGTATCATACCTGCGTATTCCTGCTTTATATGCGGGCCCATCTTTTTCTATGGCCTCAACTACGGGAGGTATATATGGTTCAATCCCCAGGGTATCCTTTTCTGACAGATAAAATTTCACCGCAAGGGTATCTTTGCCTCTAAGCAATATAATAGTATTTGTATCGTTTATTTTGAGCGCTCTCCAGAAATCACTCCAGTTTTTCATAGGCTTATTGTTCACAGACAAAATAGAGTCACCTGGTCTTATACCGGCTTTCCATGCAAGCTGTCCCTCATACACTTTTCCTATTTTTGAAATACTTGTATCCGGATATCCTACAACCGTGTAAAGAATAAAATACAGGAAAATGGCGAGAAATAAATTAAATAGTGGTCCTGCAAGTACTACCAACAATTTTGAGCTATAAGGTTTCGCATTAAAATCATCCTTTTCGTAGTGCTCCTTGAATTCCTGTCCTTTTAATCTCACAAATCCGCCAAAAGGAATGGCCCTTATTGAAATTAACTCTCCATTTCTTTTTTTCTGATACAATGGAGGACCAAATCCAATGGAGAATTCTTCCACAACAACTCCGGTAAGTTTGGCAAAAAGATAATGCCCCCCCTCATGTACTATGATGAGTACGGATATGATAAAAAGAGTAAGAATTAAAGTTAACATATCAGAAATTTATGGTAAGTCCACCAGATAAACTCCTACTGTTTAATGACGTACGGATAACAGCTTTCCTCTTAAGCAACCTGCTGGTAATTACAGCGTCTATAAAAGAGGCAAGATGATTTGTAAGGATAAATCCCATAAGTACCACCGTTTTATTGGAAAGCTCTCTATAAAATCTTCTTTTATCCTGATAAGCGTACCAGTCCTCCGTTGAAGTCCACTTCCAGCGAATATGAGTTTTAGCATGCTCTTTAACGTACTTATCCTGCATTGCCGGATCATCGGGATAAATCTGTCTTGCCTCCCTGTATAACATTTCATAATATTCATCATAGGATCTGTACTTTTCCATAAGAGTTAAAATCACCGGGTCTGTTATTACCTCCGAGGTAGCATGCTCCCTCGCAAACTCAATATATGATTCTTTAAGAGCACCCATTCGCTTCCGTGTATAAAAATATTCCCCTGCAATAGCTCCTTCAAGAAAAAGATAAATATATCCTCTTTTCTGGCGATGTTTTAACTGATAACTCCCCGGAGCTATAAAAGAGAGCACAGGTTTCCCAAAAACTGGAGGGAATAAAAAGCCCATTATCATCAATAACTTCAAAATATCTCCCCTTCCTTTACGTATCCTTTTTCTTCTATTATATCAACGTCAATAATCTCATCGTCTTCCTTTACCTTCATAAGCTTTACACCAATTGCATTTCTGCCCAATTTTTTAATTTCCTGAGCTTTTAGTCTTATAACAGTTCCACTTCTTGTAAGAAATATCACATGGTCATCAGGGCCTATAGCCCGCAATCTAACAAGTTTTCCAGTTTTTGGCGTTATCCTTATTATCCTTACCCCTTTTGCCCCGCGTCTGGTTTTTCTAATATCCTCGGGACTAATCCTCTTGCCATATCCAAATTCAGTTACAGCAAGAAGATCACGTCCAGGCTTGTGTATAGCCATTGACACCACCCACTCATCGGCCTCAAGTGCTATACCCTTTACCCCCTGCGTATCCCTTGCTGTAGGTCTTACATCATTTTCATCAAATCGCACAGCAAATCCAGAGGACTTTGCAACCACAAGCTCTCTTTTTCCGTTAGTAATCGTAACATCTACAATTTCGTCATCGTCTCTTATCTTTACAGCAATTATACCGTTCTTTCGTGCATTTTCGTAGGCTGAAATGTGCGTCTTTTTAATATAACCCTGCCTGGACATGAACACCACATAATACTCTTTGTGGAAAGAGCGCACCGGTACCATAAAGATGATCTTTTCATTGTCTTTTAATTTTAATAATGCTTTTATTGACCTACCCTTTGCTTTCATTGAAGCTTCTGGAAGCTCATACGCCTTAAAAGTGAAAGCTCTTCCCTTGTTACTTATTGCCATTAAAGTATCGTGCGTATTACAGGTGAACACTCCAATGGGATAATCATCCTCATAGGTAAACACTCCATTTCTCCCCACTCCCCCTCTATTCTGACTTCTATAGCTTTTGACAGGGGTTCTCTTAACATAGCCTAAATGTGTAAGGGTAATCACCACATCCTCTCTGGGAATAAGGTCTTCAACATCAAGACTCTCTGCTTCTCTCTCTTCTATAACAGTTCTCCGCTCATCACCATATTTTTCTTTGATTTCAAGTAGCTCTTTTTTCATCTCCTCATAAAGCAATTTTTTACTTTCAAGTATACTCTTCAGTCTCGCGATTTCTTTAATCAATTTTTCATATTCTGAATCAATTTTGTCCCTATCAAGTTTTGTAAGACTCCCCAATTTCATATCCAGAATAGCCTGTGCCTGAGCATCTGAAAATCCGAATCGCATCATTAATGACTGTTTTGCCTCCCGCTGATCGGCAGACTTCTTTATAATCTCCACTATTTCATCAATATGGGAAAGGGCCTTTTTAAATCCCTCTAAAATGTGCGCCCTTTTCTCCGCTTTAGCAAGACGAAATTTTGTACGCCTTGTAATTACACTTTCTCTATGAGCTATATAATGCTGAAGTAGTTCTTTTAGATTTAATGTCTTCGGCTCCCCATCAACAAGGGCAATCATTATAGCACCAAAAGTGGTCTGGAGAGGGGTATGAAGGTAAAGATTGTTCAAAACAATGTTGGGATCATATCCCCTTTTCACTTCAATTACTATTCTTATTCCTCTTCTATCTGTCTCATCCCTCAGGTCTTGAATACCCTGTATTTTTTTGTTTCGTACAAGCTGTGCAATCTTTTCAATGATGGTATTTGTAGAAACCTGGTAAGGAACCTCTGTTATAACTATTTTTGTCCGATTTTTTTCCTCTTCAAAATGCACCCTGGCTCTTACAACTATTCTTCCTCTACCTGTAAGATAAGCATCTCTTATTCCCTCACGTCCCACTATAATTGCGCCTGTGGGAAAGTCAGGACCTGGGATAAATTTCATAAGCTCATCTACGGTAATGGCTGGGTTATCAATGAGAGCTACAAGCGCGTCCACCACCTCTCCAAGATTGTGTGGTGGTACATTGGTAGCAAGCCCCACAGCGATACCAGAAGAACCATTTACAATTAAATTGGGTATTTTTGCTGGTAATACAACCGGCTCTTTAAGCCTGCCATCAAAGTTAGGGACAAAATCAACGGTATCTTCATCTATATTCTCCAACATTTCCATGGCAATTTTTGAAAGACGAGCCTCAGTGTATCTATAAGCAGCCGGAGGATCACCGTAAATAGAACCGAAGTTACCTTGTCCCTCAATTAAAGGATACCTCAAAGAGAAATCCTGTGCCATTCTCACAAGAGCATCGTAAACTGCACTATCTCCATGAGGGTGATACTTACCAATCACTTCTCCAACCACAGTAGCAGACTTTCTGAAAGGCTTATTGGGAAATAGACCAAGCTCCCGCATAGCGTAAAGTATTCGCCTCTGTACGGGCTTCAACCCATCCCTAACATCTGGCAATGCCCTCCCAACTATAACGCTCATCGCATAATCAATATACGATGAGCGCATCTCATCTTCTAAAAGGGTATCAAAAAAGGGGGTCATAGCTCTTCAGGCTGCCTCCTTGCACATTTTGAACAGTATTTTGTCCACGGTATAAGCTCTAACCTTTCTGGTTCTATTTGAGAGCCACAACTCTCACAGATTCCATAGCTCCCCTTTTCTATCCTTTTAAGCGCTTCTTTAATCTCCCTTAATCTGTTTAATTTCTGGCGAGCTTTTATAGAAAGGTCATTTTCGGCATAGGTAAAATACGCCCACTCTTCAAAATCTTTTGGCGAATTCCATTCATCTCCAAGACGCTCTTCCACCTCAAGTTGCTTCTTTAAATACTCCATCAGCTTTCTCTGTTCCTTTAAGAGTAATTCCCTGTACTTTTGAAGGTCCATATTTCCTCCCTTTTAATATCTCTATTATAAAGGGATTAAAGTGAAGCACAAAACAAAAGATTCCGGGAAATGTATAAGCTAAACCTCTTTTTTTCTCTTGATTTTCGCTCCAAGAAGCGCTAATTTATGCTCAAAATTCTCATAACCTCTATCAAGGTGATAAATATTCTTAACTATTGTTTTTCCCTTTGCCATGAGTCCGGCTATCACCAATGATGCGGAAGCCCTCAAATCAGATGCGTTTACAACGGTTCCCTCAAGTTTTTCCACGCCCTTCACAACCGCTTCTCCTTCCTTAACCTCAATATCTGCTCCCATTCTTTGGAGCTCGTAGGCATGATGAAACCTTGACGGATAAATTGTTTCTCTGATTATACTCACACCTCTGGCAACCGTCAGCATGGCCATAAACTGTGCTTGCATATCCGTGGGAAAACCCGGATAAGGAGAGGTGTAAATATTAAGAGGCATAATATAGTCCTCTGAAGGTTTAATTTTTACAGAACTTCCAGATATTTCAATCTTTGCACCAGCATCTTTCAATTTTTCAATAGTAGTGAATACATGTTCAGGAATAACATTGTCCACAACAATTGAAGAGCCAGTAGCAAGAGCCATTACAAGGAAAGTACCAGCTTCTATCCTGTCCGGAATAATTCTTGTTTTATAAGGGGGTGTAAGGCTTTTTTTTCCTCGTACCCTTAAAACCTCGCTTCCTATCCCGCTTATCTCGGCTCCAGCCTGTTTTAAAAACTCTGCGACCTGCACTACTTCTGGTTCAAGGGCTACATTATGGAGAATTGTTTCATCTTCTATAAGAGAAGCTGTCATTAAAAGATGTATGGTTCCCCCTACTGTTTTTTGCTCAAAAACTATTTCATTGCCATGAAGAGTGCGAGCCTTTGCAACAATAAAGCCGTGCTCAATGTTTATATCCACTCCCAGTTTCTTTAGCCCATCAAGATGGAAGTTTATAGGCCTTGGGCCAAAATTACATCCCCCTGGAAAAGATACTTTAGCGTAACCTGTTTTGGCTACCAGTGGTCCAAGAACATATATAGAAGCCCTCATTTTTTCTACAATTGAATAGGGAGCGATCTGATTCTTTATACCAGGCTCCAGAAGCAAAGTATTTTCGCCAATCCAGGAGTGTTCTGTACCTATTACATTAAGAAGGTCTAACATGGTAAATATATCAGTAACTCTCGGCACATTTTGTAACTTGAATCCTTTATCAAACAAAAGAGACGCGGCAAGAAGAGGCAGGGCCGCATTTTTAGCTCCAGAGATAGCCACTCGCCCGGAAAGCTTGCTTTCTCCTTCAATGATAAATAGTTCTTTATTTTTCATAAAGGAAAATGAAATCGCCTATGCCTCTGTGTGCTTTCAGATCTTCTCCCTTCTCCAGAGGGGCAATAACAAGTATTTTCAATGATGGATTTAACCTCTTAAGTTGAAAAACCACTCCCAGCCTATAATCTGAATGGAAGCTACCATTTATATGAAATACCTTATATCCCTGGTGAGACTGAAATGCCTTTAAAATAGATTCTGCCATGGTAGCGTCTTTTAAACATTGAGCTTTATAGTAGTTTTCTTTCATTTCCTCCGAAAATCCAGGCATATGGATTTTTTCCATCGTTTTATAAAACCTTTTCCTGTATTCTTCATTATCATAAAAGACCCTTTTAGCCACAAAGGTTTTTTCCTCTTCACTCAAAGACTCCAGTACCCCATCCCCCTTTTTAGCCACATTTGAAGCTATATAGCGAGGCACATTGGCTGCAAGCACATAAATCCCCCGGGATTTACAATACTCAATTAAAGGCCTGTAAGCGGTATTGTAATTGTTCCACGGACGGGAATTCCGCAGAAAATCTTCTTCCGTGATCTTGCCGTTTAAATAATCATCCAGGTATTTCTGTACATCGCGTTCAAACATTTCCAGTGACAGGATAATCGGATA
>JALVLE010000140.1 GCA_027033555.1 Caldifarciminota bacterium
TCATAGCAGTAACACGGTTATCCAGTATGATAACAGTGGAATTGCCTTTATTGTAAACAATATCAGCAAGCCCGGTAATACCTGAATGTACAAAGGTTGAATCTCCAATAACTGCAACAGTTTTCTTTGTGAAATCCCAGCCACGCGCCACATCAAAACCATGCGCATTTGTTACAGAGGCCCCCATGCAGATAGTGGTGTCCATTGCATTATAGGGAGGCAACGCCCCAAGCGTATAACACCCTATATCGCCTGTGACTGTTGCCCTCAGCCTCCATAGATTATAAAAAACACCAATATGTGGGCATCCGGGACAGAGCTGTGGAGGCCTTTTTATACCCTTTCCATCTGGTAACCTTTCAAGCTCTTCTCCCAGAACCCCTTTTCTCACAACATCAGGTGAAAGCTCATCCACAAGAGGTATGTATTTCTTGCCTTCAATATTATAACCCAGAAACTTTACCTCTTCTTCTATGAATGGTTCATTCTCCTCTATTATAATTATATTTTCCACGCCTTCCACAAATTCTTTAAGTAACTTATCAGGGAAAGGCCAGGATAATCCAAGTTTAAGAAAGGATGCTTCTGGAAATACTTCTCGGGCATGCATATAGGATATTCCACTGGTTATTATTCCCAGCTTTCTGTCCCCCCATTCAATACGATTAAGATGAGTCTTATTGGCAAATTCCCTGAGTCGTTGTGTTCTTTCCTCCACAAAATAATGTCGCTTTTTGGCGTGAGCAGGGAGTATAATATACTTCTCGGGCAACTTTTTATATTCTTTAAGCGGCACTTCTTTTCTATCTTCCACAGTTACAATTCCCTTGGCATGAGATATTCTTGTGGTTAATCTAAAAAGCACCGGCGTGTCAAACTTCTCTGATATTTCAAAGGCTTCTTTAATGAAATCTTTAACCTCCTGACTGTCTGACGGTTCTATAAGGGGTATTTTAGCAAATTTGGCATATCTCCTATTATCCTGTTCGTTCTGAGAAGAATGCATACCAGGATCGTCTGCCGTTATAATCACAAATCCTCCATTTACCCCTGTATAGGAAGCTGAGAAAAGGGGATCTGCTGCCACATTTAAACCCACATGCTTCATGGATACCATGGCTCTGGCACCTGCTATTGAAGCACCAAGTGCCACTTCAAAAGCGGTTTTCTCATTTGGCGACCACTCCGCGTAAATTTCCTTATACTTTGCTGCATTCTCCAGAATTTCCGTAGATGGGGTACCCGGATAGGCTGTGGCCACATGTACCCCGGCTTCCCAGGCTCCTCTTGCCGCTGCTTCATTTCCTGATAATAATTTTTTCTCCATAAAAATCTCTCCTTAAAATTTTATTAATATCCACTTCTGTCTATCCAGCCTGTCTGGTTTAAAACAAGGTTTGAACCTATTAAGAGACTTCTTTCCATGGGATTGAGAGCATTCCACCACCCTGGAAAGTCAACATATTCCTTTTCCATTTTTTCTGCCCATTCCTTCACCACACCCAGAATGATAGCATATGGAAGGACTTTCACAAAAAGCTGTG
>JALVLE010000141.1 GCA_027033555.1 Caldifarciminota bacterium
TCTCGTTGCGGGATAGATACAGTGGATGCAGGTCCTGCTCTATTAGGAATGCATTCTCCTTTTGAAATTGTGTCCAAGGCAGACCTTTATTCAGCGTATCTTGCATACAAAGCCTTTTTTGAGGAAGAGTAGATAAAAGGGCAGGTCTTTAGCCTGCCCTTTTTCAGCTTCCTTTTTGTCTTCTTTTGTTTTCTCAAAAGTGTAACACACAATTAAATTTGCTCTCTTTTGTTACGGATTTGTTGGCCAAAAGTCAATAATAGTTACACATTTCAGTCTTCTAACTTAAAGTAACACAATGAGACAACAATTTCCTATAAAAGTGTAAACTATTCCAACAGCAAAATCCATTGTTACTCAGATATTTGCAGTATTGCACCTCCTTTGGCATCGTTATTGCAGATGAAGAAGTGAATTGAAAAGGAGGTGCAAAATGAGGTTTAAAAGAATCATAGCAGCCCTTATGGGCATAGCAGTATCCTGGTCAGTTCTCTCCTGGCCAATAAAGGCCATTGCAAAACCGGCAAAATTCGGGATTCACAAACAGGTAATATTGGATGATGACGATGATGATGATCTTCCGCCACCGCCATGGTGGATTCCTACCCCTGACTCTTACACACCTGGTGGAAATGGGTAAATAACAAAAAGGGGCACTCTTAGTGCCCCTTTTTTATAATGCTTTTAGAATATCCAGTAAAACTTTTTTTCCTTTTTTTACGTCATTATGCTTTATTACATATTCCCTTGCTCTTTTGCCCATAATAGGGATAAGATTTTTGTTATCAATTATATACTTCATAGTTGACATGAGTTTTTGAGGGTTATCAGGGGGGATGAGATACCCGTTGAAGCCGTGCAGTATATTCTGCACGGCAGCGCCGGTAGAAAAGGTTGATACAGGCACCATTCCTGCTGTCATACCTTCTATCAATGCTACACCCCATCCGTCATAAAGGGATGGAAATAGAAACACGTCTCCTATTTTATACAATGAGGGGAGGTTTTCATAGGGTATAAAGCCATAGAATTTAACGTTTTTTAACTTTCCAAGTTCTGTTTTTAAAGAGCTCAACATAGGTCCTTCCCCGATAAAGTGGAAAAGGCTTTGCTTGATGTAATTGCTTTCAAGGCTTAAGATAGCATTTTTTATTGTCTGTACCCCCTTTCTCTCTATTATCTGCCCGCTATACATAAAGTTTATTTTCCCTCCATGAAAATACTCGCTTTCTGCAAATTTCTCTGTGTCAATATGGTATGGAAAATTGTAAACTGGCATTTTCAGGATCTCATAATAGATGGATGCAGCCTGTTCCCCCATTGAGAGTATGCAACGGGCATTTTTGACAAGGGAGAGTACTGTAAGTTTTTTTAAAAGAAGCTTTTTTAGTTTAATTTTTTCTCCCCAGAAAGCCCAGGGCATTTTTTTTGAGTTGAGAAGCTTCATAGCATACACAAATTCCGGAATATTGTATCCGGATATAATAAAAAGAGTTTTCAAGTCAGCAGAGTTGATTATTTCCCGTAGTTGCAAAAGACGTTTTCGCAGACCACCTTTAAGAAATATATGATTATGACTTATGTATTTTTCAAAATTCCATTTTCTGCCTCTAATGGTTCTCTTTGCATATATGACTTTTAATTCAATATCCTCTCCAATTACGTTAAAAAGCTCTACCTGGTATGGACTGGGCATGTTGGTCATAATAATCAGTGTATTGAAATTCATAATTGTTTTAAGCGTATATAAGTTTTTGTCTTCTGGTGGATAGGCCTTATAATATTTACATGCAGAATGTTAGCGAGGCACAGGTACAGGAAAAGATAAAGATACTCAAAGAGCATCATATCCCTCTTACAACTACAAGGCTGGTGCTTCTTAGGTTTATTTCCAGTCACAGGGGCCATTATTCGGCTGAAGATATATACCAGTTGCTTAAAGAAGAGTATCCTTCTCTTTCCATTGCTACTGTATATAATAATATGTCCCTCTTTGCCTCTCTTGGAATTGTTCAGGAGCTCAGAATTGAAAGGGACAAAGTAATTTACGATACTTATACAAAGGCTCATGATCATTTTTTATGTCTTAAATGCGGGAAAATTTATGATATTGAAATTAAGAATAGAAAATTGCCTGAACAAATAGATGGCCATTCCGTCCATTATGCTCATACTTACTACTTTGGTATCTGCAAAGAATGTAAAGAAGCTTAGCCCTTCCATTTTTGCTTTATAATTTCAAGCAGGGTTTCCACCACTTTGCTGTCACCTGCCACTATATTGCCGGTTTTCAGGTATTCATCTTTTCCTTTTGAGTCTTTTACTATACCTCCTGCCTCCTCTACAAGAAGGCTTCCTGCGGCAATGTCCCACACGGACAATCCAAATTCAAAGAATCCGGCAAATGTATTCTTTGCTGTGTAAGCAAGGTCAAGAGCAGCGGAGCCTGCTCTTCTTATACCTGAAAATCGCAGGAAAACCTCTTTGAAAACTTCAAGATAAGATGAGAGTTTTTCCTTCTTTTTAAAAGGAAAGCCAGTGGCTATAAGGGAAAGACGTCTTTCTTCTGGGGGAGATATGTATATTTTTTCTTTGTTTAGATACGCTCCTCTGCCTTTTATAGCATAAAAAATGTCGTCTCGCACCGGTTCATAGATGATGCCAAGTATGGGATTACCTCTTTTTAGGAGGGCAATAGATATGGCGAAAAATGGAAACCCGTGAAGAAAGTTCTTTGTACCATCAAGAGGGTCCACTACCCAGTAAAGTTCTTTCTGAATATCTCCTCCGCCTTCCTCTCCAAGAAAACCAATATCTGGATCAAAGGATGTGAGGATTTCTTTGATTTTTTCTTCTGACTGAAGGTCTGCGAGGGATACAAAGTCGTTTCTGTTTTTTTCTCTTGATTCTTCTATGTGGATTTTATTAAAGTACTTAAGCAGTATTTTTCCACCCTCTTTTGCTGCTTTAATTCCTATCTGGAGAGCTTTATCCATAATTCTTCAAGATTTCTTGCTATAAAATCAGGTTTTTTCTTGTTTTTAATATCTTTTTCAAGGGTAGCACCAGTGAGGACAAGGGCTGTTTTCAGGTTGGCTCTGAACCCTGTGAGTATATCTGTATCGTATCTGTCACCGACAATGAGGGTTTTTTCTGCACTGGTATTTAAAATGGAGAGCGCCTCTTTTACAATGGGCATGTGGGGTTTACCTATAATATAGGGTTCTCTGCCTGTTGCTGCCTTCAAGAAAGCAAGCTGTGCACCGTTTCCAGGGATGTTTCCCTCTTCTGAGGGCAGAGTTTTGTCTGGGTTGCATGCTAAAAATATGCCTCCATTTTCAAGAAGCAAAGCAGCCTGTTTGAGTTTGTAATATGTCACATTGGTGTCATACCCCACGCAGAGCAAAGATGCCATTTCCCAATCATAGGTTATTGGTATATTGTGTTTTGTGAGCTCAGTTAAAAGTCCGTCTTCCCCTATGGGAAATACCCAGGGAGAACCGTAGTGTTCTTTTATATAAATGGCCGTGGCTTTTGCTGATGTCAATATCTCATTTTCTTCAGCTTTTATACCCATTTTATTGAGTTTGTGCTTATAATACAGTACAGTTCTCTGAGAGTTATTGGTGAGGAAAAGAATTTTCATGCCTATTTTTCTTAAATTGTTCACAAATTCAGAAGCAAAGGGCAGAGGAGTGTTTCCCCTGTAAATGGTGCCATCCAGGTCAATAATTATTCCCTCTATATCTACCATTTTACCACTATGGCTCCATAAATAAAACCTGCGCCAAAGGCATCAAGTACGAGAATCTGTCCTCTTTTCAGCAGTCCTTTTTCATACATCTCGTTGAGCGCAATGGGAATGGAAGCAGAAGAGGTGTTTCCGTACTTATCTATGTTAATATAGACTTTTTCTTCCGGAAGCCCCAGTCTTTCACGTGTTGCGTCTATAATTCTTTTGTTCGCCTGGTGCGCCACCAGCCAATCTACCTGGGAGGGTTCTATGCCAGCGTTTTCCAGAGCTTTAATAGCGGCTTCCTGCATACCCACTACTGCGTGTTTGAAAACCTCTCTACCCTGCATCTTTAAATAGTGTTCTCTGTTTTTAATAACTTCTTCAGAGCATCTTTTCCGGGTACCACATGCAGGAAGAATCAAAAGGTCGCCAAGTTTCCCGTTGCCTTTGAGATAGGATCCAAGAAAGTGCTCCTCTTCGCTTTTTACAAGTACTGCTGCACCGGCTCCGTCTCCAAACAACACACAGGTTGACCTGTCTGTGTAATCGGTAATTTTTGTAAGTGTTTCTGCTCCTATTACAAGGATTTTATTATAATTTGGAAGCTGAAGAAGGGCTCTGCCTATTTCCAGCACATAAACAAAGCCAGGACAGGCTGCCTCAATGTCAAAACAGGCAGCGTTTTCAGCCCCTATATTTGCCTGAACAAGGCATGCTGTTGCAGGAAACCAGTAATCATGGGTTGCTGACGCAACTATGATCATATCAAGCTCCTGGGGTTTTACATTTGCCCTTTCCAGTGCCTTTCTCGCAGCCTCTGTTGCAAGTGTACTCGTAAACTCATTCTCTCCTGCTATATGCCTTTCTTTTATCCCGGTTCTTGTGGTTATCCACTCATCTGAGGTGTCCACTATTTTTTCAAAGTCTTTGTTTGTCATTATCTTTTCGGGCACGTGTGCTGCAATAGAAAGTATTTTCGCTCCCATAAAAAACCTCCTATTTAGAAAATAAATGGGACTTTGCCCAGAAAAATTACAAAAGAGATATTTACCAGTGGCCTTAGAATCATGCCAACAATATCTATTCCCACGAGAGAGGGAATTATAAGAAATGCAAGAAGTATCCACATGCCATTTCTCT
>JALVLE010000142.1 GCA_027033555.1 Caldifarciminota bacterium
TGAGTGGTACCTTATAGAACTTTGCCAGCTTTTCATTATTCTCTACATCAGGGACTATACCAACCGAAAGCACTACATGGTCTGCCGGGATTCTCAATTTCTTTTTCAGGATCGGGTCATCTACATACACGTAAAGATTATTATTTTCATTTTCCACAACAGGCTCATTGCCCCTTTCATACCTTATAAATACAACACCTTTTCTTCTTGCCTCAGTATAAAGAGATTCTCTAAAACCATAGGTTCTAATGTCTCTATAAAGCACAAACACTTCGTGTCCCATATTTTTGAGTTTTATGGCATTATGCAGCGCATGAGAACAACAGGTCCTTGAGCAGTAAGGATGTTCATCATTCCTTGAGCCCACACATTGGATCATTACAAATGTCTTTTCACCTTCTACACCCTTTTCCATCATATCTTCCAGCTCTTTCTGTGTGATTACCCTGTCGTCACTTTTATAGAGATACTCTTCTGGTTCATATTCTTTTGCTCCCGTTGCTATTATCACACCTCCATGCTGTATGGGTTTTTCTCTTCCCTTTAAATAAGTATAGTAATTTCCAACAAAACCCTCTACCTTTTCAATTTCTGCACCCTTTATAATTTCAATGTTCTTGTCTTTTTCAACATCGCTGATAAGTTTCTCAAGGTATCCTGCAACATCCTCCCCAAATACACCTTCTTTAATTTTCCTTGCATTTCCGCCGAGAATATTGCTCCTTTCAAGAAGATAGACCCTGTGCCCCATCTCTGAAAGGGATTTTGCAGCAACAAGCCCTGCAATGCCTCCACCAATCACGAGTGCATCCGGATTTACAGGAATCTTCTGTTCTTTTAAAGGCTGCTTTCTTATAACCTTCCATACAGCCATCCTTATAAGATCTTTTGCTTTTTCTGTGGCCTGTTTTCTTGTCTGCATGTGCACCCATGAGTCCTGGTCTCTGATGTTGGACATTTCAAAGAGATACTTATTTATACCTGCTTCCTCTATTGTTTTACGGAAAAGAGGCTCATGTGTTCTCGGTGTGCAGGATGCAACGACTACCCTGTTCAGGTTGTACTTTTTTATTATTTCCTTCATCCTCTCCTGCGTATCCTGTGAGCAGGTATAAAGGTTTTCCTCGGCATATACAACGTTATCAAGGGTCTTTACATATTCCACAACCTCATGTACATCAATGTATCCCCCAATATTTCTCCCACAGTGACAGACAAAAACCCCCACCCTCGGCTCCTCACCTATTACCACCTTCTCTTCAACTCTGGCTTCTTCTTCCTCTCTTTCCCGCCCATCTTTGAGCATCTCCATCACATACCCTGCAGCACCAAGAGCTTCAGCCACAGTTTCGGGTATATCCTTTGGTGCAGAGAAAGCACCTGCCACATATACCCCTTTTGTTCGCGTTGCAAGTGGGTCAAAAGTCTCTCTCTCAGCAAAGCCATATTTGTTAAGCCCTATACTGAATATCTCTGCGAGCCCTTTTGTCCCGTGTGAGGGCTCCATTCCCACAGAGAGGACAACCATATCAAATCTTTCCCGATGCAGGGTTCCATCTTCATCCTCATAATACACCAGAAGGTCTCCATCCGTGGCTTCTTCTACTTTTGCCACTCTTGCCCGATGGAACTTAACTCCAACAACATCTTTCGCCCTTTCGTAATATTTCTCAAAGTCCTTTCCATATGTCCTCATGTCCATGAAAAATATATGAGGTTCCACATTCTGGTCATGCTCCTTCGCAATTACTGCTTCTTTAATAGCATACATACAGCATACAGATGAACAGTAATCGTGATTTATCTTTACGTCTCTTGAACCAACACATTGCAAAAATGCAATCTTTTCAGCATGCTTTCCATCCCCGGGGCGAGTTATTTCACCCTTTGTTGGGCCGGATGCGGAAAGAATCCTCTCAAACTGAATGCTTGTTATTACGTTTTTAAATCTTCCAAAACCATATTCTTTTTTAATTTCAGGTTCAAATTCATCAAAACCAGGAGCAACAATAACTGCATCGTATTCTTCTTCTATGATTTCATCCCTCATGTCATGGAAAATAGCACCAGGCTCGCATGCCTTTACACATTCCATACACTCAGAACATCCCACACAGTTCAAACATCGTGAAGACTCATAAAGGGCATCCTCTTCAGAAAAGCCCTTTACCACCTCCTTAAAATGCTTAATTCGCTCTGAGGGATCAAGATGTGCCGGGCGTCTTCTTTCCAGAGGCTTTTCTTTGCTGAAATCATACTCCACCCTTACCTTTTTAGAGCCCTCCTCCCTGTTCTCTTTCAGGTCTTTTCCTTCAAACATCCGCATTATGGATTCTGCAGCCTCTTTCCCGTGGTACATGGCATCTATAAACGTAAGTGGTCCTGTAACACAATCACCTCCGGCAAAAACATTTTCAATGTTTGTTCTGAGCGTCAGAGGGTCCACCTTCACTGTTCCCCAACCGGTTTTCTCCAGCTCATAAAATGGGTCAAGCTCTGGTTTCTGACTCACCGCTTCTATGACAGTGTCAAATTCCATCACAAACTCGCTGCCTTCAATAGGTACGGGTCTTCTTCTTCCAGACTCATCGGGATCTCCAAGCCTCATTCTGATGAGTTTTACCTTCTCAACCTTTCCATTGCCAATATACTCAACAGGGTTAACGAGAAATACAAATTTTATTCCTTCTTCTTCTGCCTCAAGTATCTCCTCCTTGTTCGCCGGCATTTCCTTCTTCGTTCTTCTGTAAAGTATGGTCACATCTTTACCAAGCCTTCTTGCAACCCTTGCAGCATCCATGGCTGCATTTCCGCCACCTACAACGGCAACCTTCTCTCCTATTTCAACTCTGCCACCGAGGTTCACCGTCCTGAGAAATTCTACCGCACCTATAATTCCCTTAAGTTCTTTGCCTTTAATATTCAATCTCTTTGACCTGTGAGCCCCAACTCCAACAAAAACAGCATCATACCTGGTATAAAGCTCCTTAAAACTTATATCCTTACCCACCTCAACTCCATATTTAAACTCCACTCCCATCTTTTCCAAAATTTCAAGCTCCCGGAAGAGTATATCTCTTGGAAGCCTATAAGAAGGAATACCGACATAGAGCATACCACCGGGTCTTTCATGTCTTTCATATACAGTAACCCTATAACCTTTCTTTCTCAATTTATAGGCACACATAAGCCCTGCAGGACCGGCCCCCACAATTGCCACTTCTTTATCCTTTTCCGATTCAATCTCAGGGACAGGTATCTCTCCTTTTTCATTTAGCTCCAGGTCCGCAACAAAACGTTTTAAAAGATCAATTGCAACTGGTTCATCAAACCTGCCTCTTGTGCAGCTATCCTCACATGGATGTGTGCAGATACGCCCTGTTATAAGAGGGAATGGATTCTTCTCTCTTACAAGTTCCAGCGCTTCTTTGTATTTTTTATTACGTATAAGGGCAATATATCCGTGTGCATTCACATGAATGGGACATGCTGCACGACAGGGAGACTCGCCCAGCTTGGTTATTCCAAAGGCTGATGGAACAGCCTGATCATATAGCCTGAAAATTGCCGTCCTTTCACATAAGTTTTCATTGTAATAATCAGGGAGCAAAACAGTACATGCCTCCTGACAGTCTCCACACCCTTTACACTTCTCTGTATCTACGTATCTCGCTTTTTTGAGGATTTTTACTTTAAATCTTCCATTTTCTTTTCTGGCACCCTTTACCTCAGCATAGGTAAGAAGTTGAATATTTTTATGCCTTCCCGCCTCAACAAGTTTGGGAGATAGAATACACATGGAACAATCATTGGTGGGAAAGGTTTTATCAAGCTTGCTCATGGTTCCACCAATGGCAAAATCCTTATCCAGGAGTGTTACTTTGAAACCATATTCTGCAAGCTGAAGCGCAGCCTGCGTTCCTGCTATCCCCCCACCAACTACTAAAACCTTTTTAGCCATAGTTCCCTCCAATTTCATGCATAATTGACCTGTAACGAAATTATATATCATTTCATGCATACATTCAAGAACTTGCAAATATATCTATGCACATATATATTATAAGCCATTAAGTGTCAAAATGCATGACGAAAGTAAAGAATAAAAGAATATATGCCCCATAAAAGGAAATATTTAATTAACACTTGACAGTTCTTATAAAATTAAGTATTAAATAATACTAAAACAAAGAAAGGAGGAAAAGCAGCATGAATGTACTGGAGTTGAGAGAAATACAGGCACTAAATACACTTGTATTTGAAACCCTCGGGCAACCTGAAAAGGAAAGGGAGTTCAAATTTAAGTCCCTGAAAAGGTGGGGGCTTGACCTCATCTTGGGTAAAAAAGGAGGCAAGCAGACGTATTTCGTTGCAGAATACGGAAAAAGACAGACTGGTGATATATATGAGGAAAGCGGTATAAAGTACGAAGTAGATGAGATCCTTTATGAAATGCCTAAAAACAAACAGCTCTTTGCCCACATAGAGATGCATAATGGGCGCGCTTACCTTATAGGACAGCTCAGGGAAAAAAATACTAACATTGAGATTTTACGTCTTCCAGCAGCTTCACTTCTTCTTGCCTTTTTCAAAAAACACCGATTACACCAGTTAATTGAGGCTCTAAGGAATGTTGGGACAGCTACAGAGCTTGTGAAACAGAGAGGGCAGGAAGGCAAACCTTATTCTTTTGAGGACCTGCCCAACGTAGCACGCAGGTTTTTAAGAGAAGCAAAAAAGGTGGAACGTGAAGCAGGTTTTGGCAGAGTAGCACTCGCCTATTTTGGTGAAAACAAAGACAAAGATGCAAGATTCCGAGTATCATGGCTCCTTCCCACAATAGCGCTGTTTGAAATTGATATAGCTGAGAAAG
>JALVLE010000143.1 GCA_027033555.1 Caldifarciminota bacterium
TAAAAGCACTCAATCCTGATATTATTTTCATTACTGGAGATGTGTACGATGGAGGAGACAAACTTAGAGAGAAGATTCTGCCGCTTTTGAAAGAGATAAAGGCAAAGGATGGCGTTTTCGTGGTCCCGGGCAATCATGAGCATTACAATGGTATAAAGAAGAGTATTGAACTTTTCATAAAAGCTGGATGGAAGGTGCTTCTAAATACTTGCGAAGCGGTGGATGGGGTACTTGTATGCGGCGTAGATGATCTTACAATTAAGAAGAGGAAAGGAATAAAAGAGGATTATCTTAAGAAAACTCTACCATTAAAAAATGAGATGCCTATTATACTCCTGAGCCACTCTCCTCTTGAAATAGAACGGATGAAAGAATATGGTGTAAGCCTTGTTCTCTCAGGGCACACCCATGATGGACAGATATGGCCTTTTGGATACCTTGTAAAGCTGGAATATTCTTATATGGGTGGCCTGTATAAAATAGGTGAAATGATGCTCATAGTTTCAAGGGGAACAGGTACGTGGGGACCTCCTATGAGGCTCTTTAAACCTGGAGAAATAGTAAGTATTTCTTTTAAAAAGCCATGAATCTACTATAGCCTGCTTTTCTTTTTATTCAACCCATTTTTTAAAAGGCTTTTGTATGTGCCTTTTCCAATGATAATATGATCAAGAAACTTTATATCCATTATACAGGATGCGTCCCGGATTTTTGTGGTAAACTCAATATCAGCTGCGCTCGGTTGAGGATCTCCGGAAGGATGATTATGAACAAGTATAAAGGAATATGCAGAATGAACAATAGCAGGCTTTAATACTTCCCTTGGATGAATGGTGGTTTCCGTAAGTGAGCCCATGGATATTACCTCATCATGAATAAGTCTTCCCCGCGCATCAAGGTAAAGCCCGCGCACAATTTCTTTTTTAAGATACGCCATATCCTGTGCGTATTTGAATACACCCTCGGGCGAGTTCAAAATCACGTCCTTAAAATGTCCAAAAATTCTCTTTCCGAGTTCCATTACCGCGATAACCTGCATTGCATGAATTTTAGGAATAGAAAATGCTTCCATTACCTCTTTGACACTCATTGCTGAATACTGAGAAATGTTTCCGTACTGCGTAATAAGACGCCTTGCAATGCTTATAACGTCTTCTTTGCGTGTACCCCTGCCCAATATAACTGCAAGAAGCTCCTCATTAGATAGGGCACCAGCCCCCTCTTTTAAAAGCCTTTCTCGCGGTCTCTTCTCTTCTGGAATATCCCGTATTTTCACAGCATCTCCTCCACTATTTTTTTTATCCTTAAAGATGCTTTCCCATCCCAGAGTGGAGGTATTTTGCCATCTTTGCCCTCTTTTAATATTTTCAAAATAGTATTTCTCACACTCTCATAACTTGTTCCTGCAAGGGTATTTGTACCTATCCTTATAGTGACAGGACGTTCCGTATTCTCTCTTACCGTAACACACGGCACTCTTAAGAAAGTCGTTTCCTCCTGAGCCCCTCCTGAATCTGTAATAACCAGCCTTGCATGTCTCA
>JALVLE010000144.1 GCA_027033555.1 Caldifarciminota bacterium
GGTCAAATGCGAGAACAAGAAAAGGACCGAGGGGCAATATGTTAAAGAGAAGCAGAAAGAAGGGGGGTAAATAATGGCAAGGAGGACCAGTTCTGAGACTTTAAGAAGAAAGAAGAAAAAGGCAAAAGGCATAGAACCGGTTGGGATAGCCCATATCCAGTCCACCTTTAATAATACCATTGTAACTATCACCGATCTTAAGGGTAATACCATAACCTGGGCAAGTGGTGGCACAGTAGGTTTCTCCGGCACGAGAAAGGGAACTCCTTTTGCTGCCATGAAGGCGGCAGAAAAGGCTGCAAAAGAGGCGAAGTCACTTGGGGTGCAGAGAGTAGAGGTATGGGTTAAAGGTCCTGGTCCTGGTAGAGAGTCGGCTATAAGAGCTATTCAGGCTGCTGGTCTTGAGGTTTTTGCAATCAAGGATGTAACCCCTATACCCCATAATGGCTGTAGGCCACCTAAAAGAAGGAGAGTGTAGGCATGGCGAGATATACAGGCCCAAAGTGCAGATTGTGCAGGAGAGAGGGAGAAAAACTATTTCTTAAAGGGGAAAGATGTTTCTCAAAATGTCCCCTTGATGGCCACAAAAGGTATCCCCCGGGGATGCATGGACCTGAAAGAAGAAAGAAGCTTTCCATTTATGGACTTCAGCTGAGAGAGAAACAGAAGGTTAAGAGGATATACGGTGTGCTTGAGACCCAGTTTAGAAAGTTTTTTGAATGGGCAAGGAAGATGCCTGGTAATACAGGAGAAAATCTGCTTTCTCTCTTGGAAAGAAGACTTGACAATGTGGTTTATAGATTGGGTATTGCTGCGAGCAGAGCTCAGGCGAGGCAGCTTGTGAATCATGGGCATGTAAGAGTAAATGGAAAGAAAGTGGATATAGCTTCCTATCTTGTAAAACCGGGCGATGTTATAACCCTTTCTGATAAAGCCAAAAAGTTTGCCATTGTCCAGGAGAATCTTGAGGGTCTTGATATAGGCACAATACCCACGTGGTTATCATTTGACAAAAACAGAATTGAGGGTAAGGTTATCAGGAATCCTATAAGAACCGATATAACTTACCCTGTCAACGAAACACTAATCATAGAGCTCTACTCCAAGTAGAGGTAAAAATTTATGAAAGAGTTAATAATACCTAATGGAATAAAAGTTCTTGAAGAATCCGAGAGATTCGGGAAATATGTTTTTGCTCCTTTGGAGAGGGGCTTCGGTATTACAGTTGGTAATAGTCTCCGAAGAGTGCTCCTGTCCTCCATTCCCGGTCAGGCCATTTATGCGGTGAAAATAGAGGGGGTGCTGCACGAATTTTCTACTATAAGGGGTATAATAGAGGATGTTCCTCATATAGTATTGAATCTCAAAAGAATTCGCATTAAATTTGATGAAGCGGCACCTGAAGAAGCTGTTATTCGCCTTAAAGTACAGGGACCAAAGGAAGTGAAGGCAGGAGACTTGGATCTACCTGAATATGTGAGCGTGATGGATCCTGATTCGCATATAGCAACAATTACCACGGATACAGTCCTTGAAATGGAGCTACGTGCCAACAGGGGAAGGGGATTTGTGCAGGTTGAAGATATGAAGTATGAGCTGCCAGAAGGATTTATCCTCATTGATGCTATTTACAGCCCTGTGCAGAAGGTCAACTATACAGTTGAAAACATGCGAGTTGGCTCAAGAACAGATTATGAGAAACTGATTATGGAAATATGGACAGATGGCTCGGTTCATCCATTTAAGGCCTTACAACAGGCTTCATCTATTCTCAAAACACACTGTGAGCGTGTTTCTCAGCTTGTGGTGGAGGAAAAAGAGGAGACAGAAAGTGTAAGGTTTGAGGAGAGGGAGCGTATCAGAAACTTCATTCTAAACGATATAGCAACGCTTGAATTATCAAGGCGTACTTTGAATTGTCTCAGGGAGGCTGGCATAAACAAAATATACCAGCTCGTTTCAAAAACAGAAGAGGAATTGTTACAGCTCAAAAACTTTGGGCAAAAATCACTTTCCGAAGTCAAGGAAAAGCTTGCGAGATTTAACTATTCCCTCGGACTGGATGTGAGAAAGTATTTAAAGGAGGAGGAAATAGAAGATGAGGCACCTCAAAAAAGTTAAAAAACTTGGTCGTGACAAAGAACACAGAAGAGCATTGCTCAGGAATCAGGTTATTTCCCTTTTTACATATGGGAAAATTAAAACCACTCTTCCGAAGGCAAAAGAAACAAGGCGCTGGGCTGAAAAGATGATTACACTGGGCAAAAAGGGAACAGTCCCTGCAAGAAGGGAAGCCTTCCGATTTCTTGCGGACAGGAAAATGGTTAACAGAGTTTTTGATGAGATCGCACCCCTATTTAAGGAAAGAAACGGTGGCTACACGAGGATTTACAGATTGTGGAGAAGAAGAGGAGATAATGCAGAAATGGCCATGCTTGAACTACTTGCATTCCCTGCTCCTAAAGAGGAGACGGAAGAGCCTAAAGAGGAAGTTAAAAAGAAGAGATGGAGGCTTTTCGGCAGGAAATAGGCCTCTAACTTTTTGAAAATCAACAAAATCAGCCCATCTCTTGTGTTTGAATAGCCAGGAGATGGGCTTTATAATTTATTTATGAATAAATGCTCAATTTCCCTTGAGAATTTTAGGAATTTCACGGAGTTTCCCGTGGAATTTGATGAGCATGCCAATATTCTCCTCGGACCAAATGGGAGTGGTAAAACGTCTTTATTAGAGGCTATTTTTTTTGCTATATTTGGTGCTTCTTTCAGAGAAAAAGACAGGCGAGCACTTGTATCCCATGGGAAAAATCATCTGAAGGTTGTTCTAACACATGGGGAAAATGTCATTGAGTCATACATGGATCTGCACGGACGCAGGATTTTAAGACTCAACGGGAAGGAGGCAAAAAGGGGGGAGATTCTTGCTCGGTTTTTTGCAGTATATTCTATCGGAAAAGAAAATCTTTTTGATGGCCCTCAATACGAGCGAAGGAGAATACTTGATAAGCTCTCAGGGGCTATGGCGCCTGAATACAGGAGCTGGCTTGCAGCGTATCAGAGGGTGGTTGAAATTAAAAAAAAGGCAATTCTAAACAAGGACTTTAACACGCTGCTTGCGACCAACATAAAATTATGGGAGCTGTACCAGAAAATTTCAGATGTAAGAGAAAGCACTCTTTCTCGTATCCGGAAAATAGCTGAAATCCAAGGCGCAGGAGACATTAAATTTACGTACAAAAAAAGTATATCAAGTTATGAGAGTCTTGAACTTAAGGCAGAAAAAGAGCTTAGGGAAGGTAAACTGCTGGTGGGCCTGAATGCGGATGAGGTTGAAGTAAGTGTGAGGGGTATAGATGTCAGGAGTTTTTATTCCCATGGCATTAAGGCCTATCTGTGGCTAAATATCTTTATAAATTATATGCGCGAGATTGCAAGAGAAAGCAAAAAGACCACCTTTTTACTCCTTGATGAGCCTTTTTCAGTGCTTGATGAGAAAAAAAGTCAGGAGCTCGTTGAGAATGTGAAAAGAGGGGAGAATCTTATATATTTTTTTACAAGCCAGCGGCGTGTAAAGCATAAATTTCACGCAATTTATCTGGATTATGGAAGAGTTAAAGCAGACATTTGACAGGGTACTCAAGAAAATACTGGGAGAGAGGTCTGTTCATTATGAAATAATTAGGGCCATAAATGATTTCTATTTACAAAAAGGCGTTGATAAAGAATTGTTTGATGTTGAAGTGAAAAAGAAGTATATTTACATAAGGGTAGCAAGTCCGTATGTGAGAAACGAGATGCATATGCAAAAATTACAGCTTGAGATGTTTCTTGGTAAAAGGTGTCCTCAGGCTGAGAAATTTGAAATTAAATTTACGGGGAGGAAATAATGGAAGATAAGGAAGAACTTAAAAACAAGGAAAATTATACCGCTCAGGATATCAGGGTATTAAAGGGCCTTGAAGGTGTGAGAATGAGGCCCGCAATGTATATTGGGGATGTGGGAAAGAGAGGTTTGCATCATCTCATTTATGAGATAGTTGATAATGCTGTTGATGAAGCTCTTGCAGGTTATTGTACAGAGATAAAAATTACTTTGAATGAGGATGGAAGCGTCACTATAGAGGATAATGGAAGAGGAATCCCGGTTGATATACACCCTGAAAAGAAAGTTCCCGCTGTACAGGTGGTATTCACAACCTTGCATGCAGGCGGAAAATTTGAGTCCAAGGCGTATCAAATATCTGGTGGATTGCACGGAGTAGGTGCCTCGGTAGTAAATGCGCTTTCCGAATGGCTTATTGTGGAAGTGATGAGAGATGGGAAGATTTACAGGCAGAAGTACAGAAGGGGAGAGGTTGAAACTCCTCTCAAGGTGGTAGGACAAACTGACAAAACGGGAACAAGGGTTACTTTTAAACCTGACCCTGAGATTTTTAAAGTCACAGAGTTTGATTATGAGACGCTGAGAGAGCGCATCAGAGAGATTGCGTTTTTGATAGGTAATGTCAGGTTTATTTTAGAAGATAAAAGAAATAATCTCAGGGATGAGTTTTATTACAAAGGTGGTCTTCTGGAATTTGTTAACTTTCTTGATGAAGCAAAACAGAGGATTGCCGGGCCTTTTTATATGAAAACGAAAAGGGAGAATGTTGAAATTGAAATAGCTCTTTCATACAATGCTGGATACGTGGAAACCATTTTAAGTTTTGTTAACACCATCAATACACATGAAGGTGGAACACATCTTGTTGGCTTCAAGAGCGGACTTACGAGGGCAATCAATGATATTGCGAGAAGACATAAACTTATCAAAGAGAATTTTTCATTCCACGGAGATGATGTAAGAGAAGGACTTACAGCTGTGATACATGTAAAATTGCCGCATCCTCAGTTTGAGGGGCAGACCAAAACCAAGCTGGGAAATGGCTATGTTAAAGGTCTTGTTGAATCTGCATTTTATGAATACTTTATGCGGTGGCTGGAGGAGAATCCGAAGGAAGCCGAAAAAATCGTTGAAAAAGCTAAAACAGCAGCTAAATCCAGGGAGGCAGCCAAAAGAGCAAGAGAACTTATAAGGAGAAAGAGCTTTATTGAAACAGATTCACTGCCCGGTAAGCTCTCGGATTGTACTTCCCAAAATCCAGAAGAGTCTGAACTGTTTATAGTAGAGGGAGAGTCTGCAGGTGGTTCTGCCAAACAGGGTAGAGATAGATACTTCCAGGCTGTACTTCCTCTTAAAGGCAAAATCTTAAATGTTGAAAAGGCTGCGCTCCATAAGGCTCTGGCCAATGAAGAGATAAAGGTCCTCCTTTCAGCTATTGATGCCGGGCTTAAGGATGAGTGCGACCCTCAAAAGGCGAGATATCATAAGATTATTATAATGACAGATGCAGATGTAGATGGGGCTCACATAAGGACATTACTCCTTACCTTTTTTTACAGATTTATGAAACCCCTTGTTGAGGCAGGATACATATACATTGCACAGCCTCCACTATACAGAGTGCAGAAGGGAAAGAAGGTTTATTATGTGTATTCTGACAGGGAACTTGAAGAAAAGCTGAAAGAACTCGGTGAAAGTGTACACATACAGAGATATAAAGGACTGGGTGAGATGAATCCAGAACAGTTATGGGAGACCACCATGAACCCGGAAAATAGAGTCTTAAAAAGAGTAACGGTGGAAGATGCTGCTGAAGCGGATCGTCTGTTCTCTATATTGATGGGAGATAAGGTAGAGCCAAGAAGGGAGTTTATAGAGCGAAATGCCAAAAAAGTCAGGAATCTTGATGTGTAACACATTGCACCTCAAGGTTGTATGCAAAATCTTTTGGGAGGCAATAAGGTAGGCCACGAAAAAACTTGACAAAATGCGAAAGATGCTTTAAAAAATAGACACTTCAAAGAAAAAGGAGGATGATAAATGAACAAACAAGAACTAATCGCTGAGGTTGCTCAGAGGGCGGGTCTCACAAAAAAGGATGCGTCCATGGCTGTGAATGCTATGCTGGAAGCTATTAAGGCAGCGCTTGCAAAGAATGAGCCTGTAAGACTTATTGGATTTGGCACCTTTGATGTCAAGAAGAGGTCAGCAAGAAAGGGCAGAAACCCGAGAACAGGAGCTGAGCTGGAAATACCTGCGAGGAATGCTGTTGTCTTCAGACCCGCAAACGCACTCAAGGATATTGTAAATAAGTAATCTTGTTGTTTCGTTCTGTGTGGAGGGGACTCACTAAAAAGATGATGTCCCCTCTTTTTTATTCTATTCTCTTTTTTATTTTTATTTCGTGTAATCTTTTCACTTTAAGAGAGCCTGAAGAGGTAGGGAATGGAGCTCGGATTTTACCTGTGACGTTTTCAGAACTTTTGAAAAGCTATAAAGCAAGTTTTGTAGCTGTGAATATAAATCAGTACGAAGCATTGCTATCAGACAGCTTTACTTTTAGGGTATGCGACAGGATATATTATTCAAATCCCGATTTCTACACGACATGGGGAAAAGACAAAGAGATAATGGTTATGCGGAATTTATTCCTTGCCCTCTCTCAAAATGAGGCTTATCCAGTTGTATTTGATAAGTTTGATGTTATTACCCTTGATACAACCCTGGCAGATAGCCAATATGCAAAGATAGAGTATTTTGCCTATTTTTATTTTACAGGCGACGAGGTTGATACTGCGCGGGGTTATCTGGAAATTTATGGAACAAGAAAAGACGAATTCTGGCAGGTGGCTCTTATCCGGGACTATGAAAGAGATAAGAGCCCCTGCCTTTCTGATGTTAAAATAAAGTTTTTAACCGGTAAATAATCTGTAAAGCACGGCTTTTTCCGTATGCAAACGATTTTCTGATTCCTGTAAGACTACTGAATGAGGCCCATCCAGTACTTCGTCAGTTATTTCTTCTCCTCTGTGTGCAGGCAGGCAATGTAAAACTTTTACATGTTCCGGTGCATGTTTTAAAAGTTCGGAGTTCACCTGATAGGGTCGGAATATTTTAAGTCTTTTTTCACGTTCTGCTTCTTGACCCATGGAGGCCCATACGTCAGTATAGATAAAGTCTGCGTCTTTTACAGCTTCTTTTGGATCTCTTACAATTTCTATTTTTCCGCCCATCTCCAATGCCTTTTTCACAATATATCCATTTGGTTCGTACTCATAAGGGGTAGCAATTGTAAATTTCCCTCCTAAAAGGGCTGTAGCTGCGAGAAGAGAGTTGGCCACGTTGTTTCCATCGCCTATGTATGTGAGGTTGACTTCAAATTTTCCAGAAATTTCGTACATAGTCATATAATCAGCCAGAACCTGGCATGGATGTTCAAAATCAGAGAGGGCATTTATTACAGGATGCTTGGAATGCTCTGCCAGCTCAAGTAAAATGCCATGATAGAAAACACGGGCAACAATTCCGTCCGTCCAATTGTCAAGGTTTTTAGCAACATCTTTCACAGATTCCCTTTTCCCGAGCTGTATGTCCTGGGGTGAAAGATAAACGCCTTTTCCTCCAAGATCATAGATGGCTCTTTCAAAGGTTACTCTTGTTCTAAGGGAGGGCTTCTGGAAAATAAGGGCAATCATTTTGCCCTCAAGAGGTCTTTCGTTAATTTCGCCCTTTTTAAATTTAATGGCAAGTTCAATAAGCTCCTTAAATACTTCTCTGGTGAGATCGTAAATTGAAAGAAAGTCCTTCTTCATTTAATACGTAACCTCCTTTTAATTCCCTTTCTTGCTGAGTGCCTGATATTTTTTCATTGCCTTTTGTGCCTTTTTTGTATCACCCACCTTCAGGTAGCATACAGAAAGCATCTGGTAATAATCTGGATTGTTGGGATTGAGCTGAACCAGTTTTTCATAAACTTCCACCGCTTTTCTGTAGAGGTCTTTTGCCATGGATTTTTTGCCACTGTCTTCAAGTTTTTGTCCATAGGAGTAGAGGGATAGGCCATAGTATTCAAGGGCAGTCTCGTCATTGGGCTCAAACTTTAAGAACTTTTCAAAAGACTTTGCTGCCACATCGTAGTGTTTATTTATAAATGCAGCCATCCCGTAGTTAAAATAAAGATTTTCATTGGCAGTATCTTTTTCAATCGCCTTTTTAAAATTCTCCTCTGCCAGATTCGCAAAAGTAGAATCTTCGTTTCTATATGAAAGATAAAAGCTTGCAAGACTCGCATAGTTTTCAGCGGTAGGTTTAAGCTCCACAGTTTTTTTCAGATTTTCTTCAGCTTTTCTGAGATACTCCAGTTTTTTGTCAGGGTTTCTATTTGCCAGAGAATCGTATATGGTTGCAAGATAACTATATACAAGTGGGTTTTTATCATCTATTTTCTTTGCCTTATTAACATATTCTTCAGCCTCCTTAAATTTACCTTCCTGTATAAAGATGGTGGCAACCGAAAGAAGGGCTGCTTTGTTGTTGGGAGAAAGTTTAAGAGCATACTCAAAGTACTTAAGAGCTCTCTCTTTATCCTGAGAGTAGGTGTTTTTACCTGCAGTGAGTAAAATATTTACTTCATTTGTACCTATTTTATCTTTCAAGACACCATTTTTATCAAGGTCTATGGCTTTTATAAGGTTGTCAGCAGCGCTGTCATATTTTTGCATGCCCGTGTATGCCATAGCAAGCCAGTAGTAAGCTTCAGGGTCGTTTGGCGCTTCCTGTACCCATGCCCTGGCCTCTTTCAGTGCTTTTGCCCAGTTTCTCTGTTGTATATATATCTTTACACTGGTTTTATGAGGGGTGCTTGCACATCCGATAATACCAAGTATAAGTGCACCTGCTATAAGCAGCCTTTTCAAGGTTTTACCTCCTTTTTATGAGCTATATTATAACACGATAAAAAAGGATGAACAAAAACAATGTTACAACTTCATAGTATTCAATCGCTTGGCTTGACTGTCCCTGTGGAAGTTGGTATAATTTCAGCACTTTTGAAAGGCAAGGAGGAATGAAATGAAAAAGTCAGATCTCGTTGACAGAATTGCAGAAGAGACCGGACTCACAAAGAAAGATGTGTACCTTGTGATTAACGAATTTATTGCGCAGATAAAACAGGCTTTACTAAATGAGGAGCGGGTTGACCTCAGGGGGTTTGGAGTTTTTGAGGTTAAAACAAGGAAACCGCGCATAGGGAGAAACCCCAGAACCAGAGAAAAGGTTGAAATTCCACAGAGGAAGGTGGTAACATTTAAACCTTCTAAACTGTTTAAAGTAATTAAGGAGGAAAGATAATGCCCTGTGGGAGAAAAAGAAAGAGAAAAAAAATAAAGACTCATAAACTGAAAAAGAGAAGGAAAAGAGATAGACATAAAAAGAAGAAAAGATAGATATGAGGTTAGTGGTTCTATCAGATACTCATATACCTCATCGGGCGAAGTCTTTGCCTGATGAGGTATGGGCTTATATAAAACAAAGTGATGGAATAATACATGCGGGAGATTTTTCCTCTTACAATTTTTATCTTGAGCTTGCTGCATATATGAAAAAGGAAAATATCTTTGCTGTTCACGGAAATATGGATGATGAGGATCTTTTTAACGAGCTTCCTGAGCTATTACGATTTGAGCTGGAGGGTGTGAAAATAGGGGTGTATCACGGAATAGGGGCTCCATTTGGAATTGAAAAGAGAGTATTGAGGAAATTTTCAGAAGATATGCCTCAATTGATAATCTTTGGCCATTCCCATCTCCCTGTGAAAAAAGAGATAAATGGGGTTGTTTTATTTAATCCTGGTAGCCCGACTGATAAAATTTTTGCCAGAACAAATTCTTTTGGAATACTTGAGCTGGAAAGCGGTAAATTTGAAGTCAGGCACATTAAATTGAATTGAATTTTGCGCCCGTAGCTCAAAAGGATAGAGCACGAGATTCCGGATCTCGGGGTTGGGGGTTCAATTCCCTCCGGGCGCGTTTGTTTAATAATTATGGACAAGAGAAAGCTGGTTTCCTACCTTGATTCCTATCTCAACATACATGAGATAAAGGATGTGTCTCTTAATGGTCTTGTGGTAGATAATGATAGAGATCGCGTTGAAAAAATAGGTGTGGCTGTTGACGCATCTTACAATGCTATAAAGGAGGCTCACCAAAAAGGAGTTGATTTCCTTATAGTGCATCACGGTTTTTACTGGGGTTCCCCCCTTTATATAGACCTGTGGCTTAAAAAAAGATTAAAGGCCCTTTTTGAGGGGGATATTGCACTGTACGTGGCACATCTTCCTCTGGATATACATCCTGAGGTGGGGAATAATTATGGCGCTATGAAACTCCTTGAATTTAATACGCTCCAGCCTTTCGGAGAATACCATGGTATAAAAATTGGCGTGGAATTTGAATTGCCCAATATCTACAGAAAACTTGATGATTTTTTGAAATACCTTGAGAAAAAGCTTTTCCCACCGAGAGCTGTGTGGAGATTCGGGAAAGATGTAGTTGACAGGGGCGTATATTGTTCAGGAGGTTGTCTTTCTATAGTGGATGAAGTGAAGAGAGCTGGTATAGACCTTTTTATAACAGGTGAGGCATCCCACGCATATTACAAAAATGCCAGAGACATGGAAATAAATGTAGTATTACTCGGACATTATGCCTCTGAAACTATTGGAGTGAGCCTACTTGGCAGGCATCTTAAGGAACAATTTGGGCTTGAATTTGAATTTGTAGGGGAGGACAGTGGCCTATGAAATACGAAGCAAAGATTGGGCTGGAAATCCATTTCCAGCTCAAAACAAAAACCAAGCTATTTTGCAGGTGTAAATCGGAGCATGATGCCTCGCCCAATACCAACGTTTGTCCTGTATGTCTTGGACTACCGGGGGCACTTCCCACTATTAATGTTGAAGCTATAAGAAAAGGAATTTCAATCATAAAAGCCCTGCATGGTGAAATTCACAGAGTTTCCAGATTTTATAGAAAGAATTATTTCTATCCTGATTTGCCTAAAGGGTATCAAATTACCCAGCACATAGCCTCTCTTGGTGAAGGAGGCTATCTTTCCTTTAAGGTGGATGGAGTTGAAAGGGAGGTAAAAATTGAGAGAATGAATATTGAGGAGGAGGCGGCGCGGTCTATTCATGTTAAAACCGGTGATGTACTTTTGGATTATAACAGAAGCGGGATTCCATTACTTGAAGTGACAACTCACCCTGATATAAAATCACCGAAAGAGGCCAGATTATTTCTTGAAAAACTAAGGAATATTGTAAGTTATATAGGGGCATCTGGATGTGATATGGAAAAAGGTGAAATGCGCGTAGATGCCAACATTTCTGTTAAGAAAAAGGGAGATAAAGAGGATGGAGTGAGAGTTGAGCTGAAAAATCTGAATTCTATAAGGGCTGTGGAGGATGCGCTGGAGTTTGAGTTTAGGAGACAGGCAGAAGTACTTGAGAAAGGTGAAAAGGTAGTAAAGGAAACCCGCCTGTGGGATGAGTTTAAAGGTGAGTCGCGAAGCATGAGGAGGAAAGAAGAGTCGCATGATTATAGATTTTTCCCTGAGCCGGATTTACCTGAATTAGTGCTTTCAAAAGAGTTTGTTGATGGGGTAATAAATAAACTACCTGAGCTGCCAGAAGAGAGAATAAAAAGATATATGAACATGGGAATATCCGAGGAAATTGCAGTTCAGCTTGTAAGGGATAGAAATATGGCAGATTATTTTGATGAGGTTCTTAAGTGGTATGGTGAACCGGAGGAAGTTGCGAAGGTTATGATTAACGAACTTTCTGGGCTTGTAAGAAAGTATGGGGAAAATTATTCTCTTTTTCCTTTAAAAGCCGGAGATTTTGCTGAACTTTTAAAATTAAAAAAAGAGGGAAAGATAAACAGGAATCAAATGTTCCTGGTGATAAACAGATTTCTTGAAGGCAAGGGAACGTTAAAAGAACTTTTATCGCCGTTTTTAAGCAAAGAGGCAGATTTCTCTCTTGAAGAGGTTGTGGATGAGGTCCTCAAAGAGGGGGCGCAGCTTGTTGAAAAATACAGGGCAGGAAAAACCGGTGTGCTTGGTGCTCTTATCGGAATGGTTATGAAGAAAACAAAAGGTAGAGCAGACCCTAAACAGGCAAGGGAGCTATTATTGAGAAAAATAGAGGAGGGATAGATGGGCAATATTGGAGAAAGGATCCTTAACAGCTACGATTTTTCAGGTATAATGGAGAGTATTAAAAAGGAGCTTAATGCTGACAGGATTGTTGTAAGGGTGCCTGTAAACGAAGAGAGCGAAATATTTAGAACTTTATATGATAGTAAAGAAAACAGTAGAATTCTTGGAGAGAAGCGCGACCTTGTAGCCTCTTATTTTATCTCTTCTGATACCCCATCTCTTATAAATGAGTTCAAAGATGATATTTTTCAGTCTTCAGATATTGTGTCAGACAACACGAGCAATTTACTGGTCGTGCCTTTGCGTTTTTCCGGAAAAAATATTGCAGTAATGTTTGCAGTATATGAAAACAAAGAGACGCCAGAGAGCAAAACAAATATCTCTGTTGTAAATGAGAATCTCCCCCTAATTTCACTTTTAATTGCTTACAGAATCAAGGAGCTTGAATTGACAGAGAGTGTGTTTATTGACAAATTGACAACTCTCCCATCTCCAACCTATTTCTGGCAGAGAGTTGACGAGGAATACAGGCGTGCAAAGAGATACTCAAGGATGTTTTCAATTTTGCTTGTTGATATTGATAATCTAAGAGAAATAAACGAGAAATATGGACACAGGACAGCAGATAAGCTGTTGAGAAAGTTCGCCGAATTTCTTAAATCCCATTTCAGAAGTACAGATATTGTTACCAGGTTCGGCGGAGATGAGTTTGCAATAATTTTACCTGAAACTGGGGCTCAGAGCGTATATCAGGTAGCAGAGGGTTTGAGGCTGAGGGTAATGACTACCCCTTTTGAAATTGAATTTGGTCCCACGCTCAATATAACAGTAACAATATCAGCAATAAATTACCCTGCTGTACCTCTGGATCCCGATGCTCTTGTGGAAAAGCTCCTTGCCGGACTTGCTGAGGGCAAAAGTGAGGGTGGTAATAGAACAGTTCTTAAAAACTATTGAAAGTAGAAGGTAGATTTAGCCGTTTCTTTCACGAATACGAGAAGGTAGTAAAAGGCCAGGAAAGACCAGGTGTTTTAATATTAAGTGCATTTTTGTCAGGAGGACATGTCCTCCTTGAGGGCATGCCAGGCACAGGTAAGACCACCATTGCTTTAACAATCTCCAGGTTGCTCGGTCTTGAGTTTAGAAGAATACAGGGTACAAGTGACATTTTGCCAGCTGATATAACCGGCGCCTATATACCGGGTGAGGGGAAAAAGGGAATTGTCCTGCTAAAAGGTCCGATTTTTACAGATCTTCTACTTGTGGATGAAATAAATCGTATGAATCCGAGAACCCAGAGCGCTTTGCTGGAGGCTATGGAAGAACGCCAGGTAACCATTGAAGGCAGGACGCACAGGCTCAGCCATTTGTTTTTTGTCATTGCCACACAGAACCCTCTTGAATCTCATGGCACTTTTCCTCTCCCTGCATCAGAACTTGATCGCTTTATGGTTAAAATTGATATAGGCCTTGTAGATGAATCACTTGAGAGAAAGATTATTAAAGAGCAAAATACACGGAATAAAATAAAAAATCTTTCACCCGTATTTGACAGACAGTCTCTGGATCTATTAATAAGGGAAAGGAAAAAGGTTTATGTAAGCGGAGAAGTGGAAGATTATATATTTTCCATTG
>JALVLE010000145.1 GCA_027033555.1 Caldifarciminota bacterium
ATCATGAGGATACTCTTATTGTTAAAGATTTTTACTCTCATTCATTTGTGTTTCCGCCTCTTGTGCCGAAGGATATAGAGAGACTTCCTTATTTTGTGGAGCCCGATTTGACCTATTACGTATCTTCATATCCTTTTGTGACTCAAGGGGGTAATTTTTTATATCACAATGCCATTTATATAAGGGGGCAGGATCCATGGCAGACCTTCTTTTATTATAATGGAATACCCCTTGTTGCTCCTTTTCACCTTGTTTCCATATCTGCGTTGCCGCTTTATGGTATGAAAAAACTCGTAAGTTTTTCTGCGTTTCATCCACTTATGTTTTTTGACATGCCGGGCAATGTATTGAATATTGTGCCTTTACATAAACCTGGGAGCATTGTGTTTCAAAGCCCGCTCAATACTACTTTCTCATATTCAAGCGAAAATCTTAGCACGACTTTAAGGTTCTTTTATCCATCTTTTTTGATTTATCTTATGTCTCACAGGACTTATCCTCTTTATGCTGGCGATATGTACACGGATTTAAGATATAGAACCTATGGGGCATCTTTCTTTTATAGCACAGAATACATAAATAGCAAGGATCCCACAGCAGACTATATCTTTTCCAGATTTAAATCCTATGCCTCAGGGATTTATACAAAGGGTATTAAGCTTTATTATTCAGGTGCAGAGAGATTCTCTCAGGTAGAAAAAGATACGCTTTTTAAGTATGCACTCGGAATTATGGAAATAAAAATGACTCTATGGAATAATACTAATTTTTCCGCATCGCTGTTCAGGAGCGGGGAAAATGAATTCAGCAAACTGTATTTTGCCAAAAAGATAAACCCATTCGGCAGAATGTCACTTATTTTTTCTCCAGTAGTTTATCTTTACAAAAGGAGTGTGTACTTTAATCCAGATGTTGAGTTCATGTATCCTGGAGAGTTTAAGGGAATGAAATTTACTCTCGCAGGTAGTGAGAGGAGCAATTATCTTACGGGAAAATATCCCCTCTTTGAGAGTTTTTTGATACCAGATGAAAAGGTTGCTCCTGAGAGGGTATGGGAGATTAATGCAGGAATGAAAAAGGTATACAGTCATTACACCCTCGGTCTTGAGGGCTATCTATCCTACCATCAGCATTACAGATTTTATTATGTGGATAGATTCTTTGTGTTACCTGATAGCATATATGGCACAGGATTTTGGGTATATAATGATGTAAAAGAGAAGGATTCAGTGAGTTTCTGGCAGGGAAGTAAACTGCGGTATGGGATAAATCTCAGAATAGGGGCTTTGCCCTTTAAAAATGGCTTTATCCAGTTACTTATTGGATTAAACAGGGTTTTGATAAATGCAGGAGGTTACACCTTCCAGCCATCCTATAGCATACCATTTAAACTTGGGCTTTCAGGTGTCTTTGGAGTGTCAGGATGGCACATTTCAGGTAACCTTTCGTATAAAACAGGTCAGCACTATGCGACAAGAGTAATAAATTACGATGTTTTTCCAGTATTTGCGGAGAGATTTTATTATTATCCACTACCTT
>JALVLE010000146.1 GCA_027033555.1 Caldifarciminota bacterium
CGAGAGATATGAGAACCGCAGTTTAAGGTATTCAGACATTGTTATCAATTTTCTTTCTTCCCTTGAAAATGGAGGTGCTTTATGATTGACACAATTAACTTGACACTACCTAATACCCAAAAATACACTTAAAATTGTTTAAGAATCATATCCTCCTCACATACCTTGCCTCTATTTCGTTCCTGTATACTCTCTTCCCCACCCTCTTTACCCTGTAAAAAGTGCCTTTGACGTATACACGCTCTCCTTTTTTGAGGTGATGATGACCCCTTATGAAAATCCTGTAAGTCCTTTTCCCGCTTTTTACTTTGAAAATAGTATATGCCTTTCCCCTTCTTGATACCCGTTCTGAAACATAGGTTATTGTTCCCCTTATTTCTATCTCCTGTCCACCATTCTTTTTGAATTTATTGCCTTTTGCATGCTTGAATTCTTTTAAGAATATTTCTTTGAACTTCCAGGTATCTTTTCCTCTAATCAACACGTTCAGTTCATTATTCTTTTCCAGGCCATAATAAGTCCAGTTGGTTGAACCAATTATCAGGTTCGTATCAGCAAGGAGCATTTTTACGTGTGTGGTCTTCCCAATTTTATCTGTCCTGACGTTGACTCCACAGTTTTTAAGATATCTGTAAGCAGAGTGCTGTTTTTTGTAGAATTTCTCGCCTAAGAAATCCTCACCACCTTCAATTAAAACCTTTACGTCAACTCCTCTTTTTTTAGCACGACATACGGCAGAAAGAAGTGGGTTATCCCCCTCTCTGTAATTTGCAATTTCAAACATCCAGACGTATACAAACTTTTTCGCGTTGTTGATGACATTAAGGGCAGAATCCCTGTATGCCTTCCCATAAACGGGCCAGATGGATGGAGGGTTGCAGTTTGAAATCCTCTGAGTGCTGCTTTTTTGAGTGCACGAGAGGAAAAGTGCAAAAACAAACAGTACCGCTTTTCTCATAGAAAAAGTATAATGTTAGGGGGATGACTTTTAAAATAGCAGAATTAAAATAGGCATAGATTATTGGTATATAATAGCTGCGACTTCGGGATAAACAGGGTTAATCAAACCTATAAGTCTGCTTTACTTCAATCATTTTTTCTATCACTTTTAAAAATATTCGCTTGTTTTAAATACCTCAAAAAAGCATTAAAATAATTAGTGGGGTCTGTATATATTTTGATTGTGGCGATTGGAGAAGTCTGGAAACAATAGAGAGTAAAAATGAAGTTCGGTAAAATTCTTGCCCAAAGAAAAACAAGTGATGCAGCCAATGCGGGATTCTGGGCTGGTCTTTTTGCAGGTATTCTGGAAGCAGTATTTAGTTTAACGGTAGTAATAGTGAACAAAGAGCTATTATTAAAGGAGTTTGCTGAGATAAAGAATAGGTATGGCGTGCTTATACCCTATGATACCAGTACTCTTTATCTGATTACTTTGATTACCACGCCTTTTGCTATTATTTTGATGTATTTAATAGTGGGCATACTGTTTGGCGTTATATTTGAAAAAATTAAAGGTAAGCCTGGTATGAAAGCTTTTATATTGAGTATTTTGTTTGGAGTTGGGTTTGGGCTTACCACCAATCTGCCTATGAGCAGAGCTTCAATTATGGGTTTTAGTGTTTTTACATGGTTACTATTTGCTTTTGTATTCCTGGCAATGTATCACAAACAAACCCGTAAAGAGAAGGAGGAAAAAGTTGGAATGGACAAGAAGAATAGATCGCTTTCTGTTTTCCTTATTGTTCTGTTCGCTTTAAGTTTCGGTTTGGCGTTTTTGTGTAGATATTTTAGAATCAGGTTGGTTTCCCTGGCCCCTGTGTATATGTTTATGCCCTTTCTTGCAACACTTTTAGTTATGTATTTTTATAAGATACCCTTTCGGAGTCTGGGAATTTCTATGAAATTAAATAAGTGGTATATTGTCGCATGGCTTTTACCTGGTTTTCTGGCACTGTTTTCTCTTGGAATAAGTTTACTTTTACCAGGGACAAGTTATTCTGCTAACCTTGAGGGTTTGACAAGATATCACATATCTTCCCGTGTGAATACTCCTCTTCCTCCGCTACTTTACTTTTTAATTCTTGCTTTAATTGCAGGTCCTACAATCAATGCAATATTTGCTTTTGGAGAGGAAATCGGCTGGAGGGGTTTTTTATACAAAGAGACAAGACATCTCGGATTCTGGAAATACTCGCTTTTTGTGGGGCTTATATGGGGTGTCTGGCACGCCCCGGTCGTATTGGAAGGCTATAATTATCCAGAGCATCCTTTATTGGGTGTTTTGTTTATGATTATTTTTTGTGTTGCTATTTCTCCAATTTTCGGTTACATCAGGGAAAAATCTGATTCAGTAATTGCAGCTGCCATAATGCATGGGAGCCTGAATGCATTTGCAGGTATTTCTGTAGCCTTCGTTAAAGGGAGTGATCTTATTGTCGGATTGCAGGGGATAAGTGGTTTTATAGCACTCGCTATGCTGGATTTTTTAATATTGTTAAGAGGGGATTATAAGTAAAGGATGTGTTGCAGGAATTGTTAAATGTTTTTGAAGTCTTGCTTTTACACCTGATAATAAATACATGCGGACAGGTGTAAGTATATTACCATTACACAGGGGAAAAGCTCCTAAGTGGTTGTTTTCCAGAATGGTTAAACTTGCAGGAACCATAACAGAGGCAATTATTATAGAATTCGGAACAGAGGAGTTTTTAAGGAGAATTTCTGATCCTTTCTGGTTTCAATCCCTTGGATGTCTGCTCGGTTTTGACTGGCACTCTTCTGGACTTACCACAACCACCACGGGAGCCATTAAAGAGGGAATTAAAGACAGGGCACTGGAGCTGGGGTTGTTTGTTGCGGGCGGAAAAGGGAAGGCTTCGTTAAATACGCCCGATGAAATTAAGAGAATTTCAGAGATAATCGGAAACGATGCCAGGTCATTAATTTATGCATCCCGTGCTGCAGCCAAGACCGATTCTACACTGCTGCAGGATGGATACAGTATTTATCATCATGCGTTTTTCTTTGATAATAAAGGAAACTGGGCGGTAGTTCAGCAGGGGATGAATGAAAAGACCAAAAAAGCAAGGCGTTACCACTGGATTTCGGAAAATGTGAAACTTTTCCATGAAGAACCTCATGCGGGTATAAAAGCAGATACAAAAGAAAAGGTAGTTTTGGATCTTACTTCTAAAAAATCTTCCAGCAACAAGAAGGGAATTATTGAGCTTTTGTTAAATGAGACTCCTGAGAAAATAGTAAAACTATATACAAAAATCAAAACGCTTGAATTACCAGATAGACACCCACTTTTGCCTTCTAAAGATATAAAACCCGAAAACTTATACAGGATATTGAAAAAAACTTATGATTTAAAAGAGATCAGAGATTTTGGTGAGTTTTACATGATAAAAGGCATTGGATCTTCTACCTTGCGTGCACTCTCTCTCTTATCTGATGTTATTTATGGCGCAAAGCCAAGCTATGAAGACCCGGCGATTTATTCTTACGCTCATGGGGGAAAAGATGGTTATCCTTATCCTGTTTCAAGGAAAAACTATGACAAAAGCATAGAGGTGCTGGAGAAAGCTGTGAAGATGGCAAAGCTGGGAAGAAGAGATGAATTAAAAGCTCTCAGGAGGCTTTCTGCGATTTTTGAAAAAGGAGTTTACCGAAATGTTTTTTGATACCACACAGCTTATTTTAAGAATTCTTTTTGCAGCTTTTATGGGTGGAATAGTTGGTCTGGAAAGAGAGGCACATGATCAGCCGGCAGGTTTTAGAACCCATGCTCTTTTATCAACGGGTGCTGCTTTGACCATGATACTTTCTATAATGCTGCCAGTTCATTACAAAAGATATGTCTTAAGTGGGGACCCTGCACGACTTGCAGCCCAGGTGGTATCCGGCATAGGTTTTCTTGGGGCAGGGGCTATTTTGAGGTACGGCACCAATGTAAAAGGGCTTACTACTGCAGCTTCTCTCTGGGCAATAGCCATAGTTGGCCTTGCAGCAGGTGCAGGGAGGTATTATCTTGCTCTCTCAACCACTGGAATTCTTCTGATTATACTTGAAGTGATGGATTGGTTTGAGAAGCTCTTTGTAAAGCACAGGGTTACACGGACAATAAAGATTGAAGGTAAATTGAGCGCAGAAGACGAAGAACGCATTTTGGAGTTATTCAAAGACACAGGGGTGAAAGTAAAGAAAACTTCCTTAAGAAAGGATATGGAGGAAGGAAGTGTGACAATTTCTTATCTTACAAAAGTAAAACAGACAATAAAGCCATGTGATATTATAGAACACCTTGAGAAAGCTGTAAAAAATATAAAAAAGGTTGAAATAGAGTAGGTTGATTGTACGAGTGATATCTTAAATTATATTAGTATGGAGGTCAAGGACCAGTATTTTGATCCTCTGACAGGTGCATTTTCACGGAAGTTTCATAATTTATTCATTGACAGAGAAATAAAAAGAGTGAAACGCTATGGAGGAACATTCTCTGTTATTCTGGTGGATATAGACAATTTCCGGGAAATTAACAAGAGATTTGGAAAATTACATGCAGACAAGATCCTTGTGGAGTTTACCAAGATTTTGACAAGTCTTGTTAGAGAAGTTGATCTTGTAGTGCGATATAGAGGTGATCTTTTTGTGCTTATATTACCCAACACCGACGGTATGGGAGCGGAGGTAGTGGCGCAGCGTATAATAAAGAGTATGGAGTCCAAGGAGGTGGGTGGTATAAAGTTAAGTGTGAGTATAGGAATAGCGACGTATCCAGACGATGGAGTAGATTGGGAGAGTTTATTTGAGTATGCGGACAGGGGTTTATACATAGCGAAGCGTAGTG
>JALVLE010000147.1 GCA_027033555.1 Caldifarciminota bacterium
TGAACTGAGTTTCAAATAGGCAAGTCTGGCTATTCTGTCAACTTCTTTTTCAAAAAAGTTCCTCTCCATTGTTTACCTCCACGTCTTTGAGTACTCTATTGGGGCCAATTACGGCTTCTTCTCCTATTCTGGTTTTTCCAAGGAGTGATACAAAAGGATAGATTACAGCGTCTTTTCCAATCACCACATCAGATTCAATGTACACAAGGCGTGGGTCAATAAAGGTTACACCCTTATTGAGCCAGTATTTTTTTATTTCTTCCTGCATATAAATAGCTGCTTCGGAAAACTGCTCTCGTGTGTTGACTCCAGTTATTTCTCTGTAGTCTTCAATTTTAAAGGCATATACCCTTTTCTCCCGTCGTTGCAGAATTTCAATGACATCAGTAAGATAATATTCTTTTTGCCTGTTGTCAGGTCGTATGTCTTTAAGGGCTTCAAAAAGTTTTTCCGCTTCAAAAACATAAATTCCTGAATTTATTTCTCTTATGGCTTTTTCCTCGGGAAAAGCATCTTTTTCTTCCACTATCATAAGAATCCTGTCTTCTTTGGAACGTACAATTCTTCCATAACCTTCAGGATTGGGGTGATCCACGGTTAACAGAGTGGCAACTGCTTTTTTGTTAATATGAAATTCAACGAGTTTTTTCAGAGTTGCCTTTTTGATAAGGGGAGCATCTCCTGGCATGATAAGAACTGTAGCGTTTTTGGGAATTACACTTTCTGTCTTTTTTACTGCATCGCCTGTTCCCAGAGGTTCGGGTTGCTCTACAAAGGCTACGTTATATTTTGAAAAATGGTCTATAATAGATTCTTTATGTGGCCCACCAACTACCAGTATCACTTTCTCGGGAGATAGAGAAAGAGCCGCTTCTGTGGGATAGGCAAGAAGAGCCTTCCCACAGAGCGGGAGAAGCAACTTGCTTTTCTTTGAATTTATTCTTTTTGACTTACCTGCTGCAAGAATAACAACATAAAGGTCTTTCATTGTCATGATTTTAAAATATTTAAAGTTCCATCCAGAAGTTCATTAAACGTAAAAAGCTCCCCATCGTAACGATTTAATCCGTGTATTTTAGCATCCTTGAAATGTCTTTCTACCTCCAGTATCAGCTGTCCCTGATTGAGCTCAGGTACGATCACGTGGGATACTCTACCATCAAATTTCTTCAATTCATGTCCAGGAAATGGCCAAACAATTTTGGGTCTGAAAAGTCCGATTTTTATCCCTTTTTCTCTTAAGACGTCAACTATTTCTTTGGTAGCTCTTGCAGCTGTGCCTGCTGCTACATAAAGGATCTCTGCATCCTCTGTCTTATAAAATTCAATGCTGGTTAAAAGGTCTCTGTTGTCCTCTATTTTCTTCTTAAATCTTTCAAGATTCTGTCGTGCCACCTCAGGGTCATTGCTGGGAAAACCGTCTTTGCCATGAACAAGACCGGTAACATGGTATCTGAATCCTCTACCAAAGGGCATTATGCCTGCGTCGTAGATATTGTCTTCGTCAAATGGAAAATATTTTTCTCCCGGTTTTATCTCAGGTTCTTTCTCCCATATTTCTACTTCTCTGTCTATTACAACTTTTTCTCTCATATGAGAAAGAATTTCGTCAGATAAAACCACCGCAGGAAGTCTTAAACGTTCAGATAGATTAACAGCAGTAATTGTGAAATAAAATGCCTCTTCTACGGTAGATGGCATTAGAGCCACCACAGGATGATCTCCATGCGTTCCCCATCTTGCCTGCATAATGTCTCCTTGAGAGGTTCTTGTAGGGAGTCCGGTAGAGGGACCACCTCTCATTGCATCCACGATTACCACAGGTACTTCAGCCATAGCTGCATAACCAAGATGTTCCTGCATTAGGGAAAAGCCTGGTCCACTGGTGGCTGTCATTGCTTTTCTCCCTGCAAGTCGGGCTCCAATACATGCTGCAAGAGAAGATATCTCGTCTTCCATCTGGATAAATACACCATCCCTTTTGGGCAGCTCTCGTGCCATTATTTCGGCTATTTCTGAGGATGGAGTGATGGGATATCCTCCATAAAATGTTACTCCTGCTCTAATGGCCCCAAATGCGACCGCTTCGTTTCCCTGATAAAGTTCAATCTTCATACTCAAATCCCTCTGTTATATCTATTCCAAGTGTGTCCTGTAAGACCATATAAGCGTCATCCACCCTGTCTTCCGGTATTACTATGGATATTGAATCCACTGATGCACTCACCATTTCAATATTAATGCCTGCCTGAGCAAATATGTCAAAGATTTTTGCGGCAATCCCGGGCCTTTTAGAGAGGGTTTTGTCTCCATAAAAAACAAAGAGCGCCACTTTTGGCTCGTAATGTATGTTCTTGGCCTGAACATTTTTAAGCAGTTCTTCTTCAAAGTCCTTTAACTTCAGATAATCACTTTCAAGGACCAGAAAGGCTATATCTGTGCGCCCTCTGTCCGAGGAACCCGCTACTATGAGTTCAGCGTTTATGCCATGAGAGGCGAGTATTTCAAAGATTTCAGCTGCTATCCCGGGTTTATTCCTGGCCCCCTTTAATGTGACCTTAACTACTTTTTTATTAACCCACACTTCTTCTATTGGTAGTGCCATTTTAATTCTCCTTTACAATTTGTTCCGCTGTTTTTACATACATATCAAGCTCTTTTTTGAGCCTTTTTTCTGTTACTGCGATTAGTAATGTATTATCACTGATTTTAACACCAGGCATAATTCCATGAGATACCATTTTATCTATAAATTCGTCGGCTGATATATTGTTTAATTTGAGTGCAAATTCATTAAAAAATTTGCCCGTGTATAAGGGTCGCCCGATATTGTGTTCCTCAAGTTTTTCTGCAAGGTAATGAGCTTTTGCAAAACTCGCCTTGGCTACCTCTCTCAGTCCCTTTTTCCCGAGAGTAGATAGATAGATAAGAACGCGAAGCGCACATAGGTTCTGGTTGGAGCAAATGTTTGATGTGGCTCTCTCTCTGCGTATGTGTTGTTCACGCGTCTGGAGGGTCATTACATAGCCTTTATTCCCTTCCCTGTCCACAGTTTCACCTATAATTCTTCCGGGCATTTGTCTTATATATTCCATTTTGGAGGAAAATAGACCGATGAAGGGCCCTCCAAAGTTCAGATAGAGTCCAAGCGATTGTCCTTCCGCTGTTGCGATGTCAGCGCCGTATTCAGATGGTTTTTTTAAAAGTCCAAGGGAAACTGGATAATAGTGTTCTATAAGGATTGCGTTTTTCCCCTTTACTATCTGCGAGATTTTGTACATGTCTTCCAGTATGCCGAAATAATTGGGATGCTGTACAAGGAAAGCCGATGCGTCATCAAGAACTTTTTCCAGCATGTCGGTTTTTGTCATGCCTGTCGTCTTGTCAAAATCCACATAAACGATATCAGCTCCAATACCGTTCAGGTAGGTCTCTATTACTTTTTTATACAGAGGATTTATTGCATTACTGAGCACTACTTTATTTTTTTTCTTTATCCTTATAGACATCAATAAAGCTTCAGCAGCTGAAGAAGCTCCGTCATACATGGAAGCATTGGTAACATCCAGGCCCGTAAGATTACAAATCATTGTTTGAAATTCAAAAATGGACTGCAATGTCCCCTGGCTCACCTCAGGCTGATAGGGAGTATAAGCGGTATAGAATTCTGGTCTTGCAGTGATATAGTCTATTACCTTTGGTACATAATGGTCGTAGGCTCCCGCACCTGCAAATATTGTTAATGTTTTATTTTTGCTGGATATTTCCTGCAGGAGAGCTAATGCCTCCTGCTCTGTTATTGCTGAGGGAAGGTTTAACTCTCCTTTAAAAAACAGCTCTTCAGGGATATCTTTTAGAAGCTCTTTAAATGATTTTATCCCGAGCTTATTAAAGATTTTTTTTCTATCTTCGGGTGTATTGGGAATAAAGGGGTGCATTTTAACCCTCTATAATATTCTTGTATTCTTCAGCGGACAAAAGTTCATTTAGTTCGTCTGGATTGGACATACGGATTTTTACAATCCATCCTTCTCCATATGGGTCTTCATTGATAAGACCGGGCTGGTCCTTTAATTTTTCGTTCACTTCTATAATCTCACCTGAAACAGGAGTATAAACATCTGCTACTGTTTTGACTGCTTCAAGGGTTGTGATTACATCACCTTTTTGTAGAGTCTTACCTACTTCAGGAAGCTCAAGGTAAACTATATCAGATAATTCGCTTTGTGCATAGTCAGTTATGCCAATGGTGGCAATTTCGCCTTCTGCTTTTACCCATTCATGCTCCTGTGTATATTTGAGGTCTTCTGGTATGTTCATTGTATCCTCCTTTCTCTGGGACTAATATATTATAAATTAAGCAGTGCATAAAAACAACAAAAATATTTTGTACGGGGCAATTTTGCAAAAGGCATTTTCCCGTTTGCATAGAGGAAAAACCTGCTGTAAAATTTAATACTCTAAAGGAGGGAAAAATACTATGGAGAAACAAAGAGAGGAGTTTCTTAGGAATCTTGTAAATGCTATGAGTCCTTCCGGGTATGAGGAAGATGCAGTGTCGGTTTGGAGAAACAGGGCCAGAGAATACACCAGTAATGTGAAGGGAGATCTTCATGGCAACTCAATTGCAATACTAAATGAGGGAAAACGCCCAAGAGTGATGTTTGCAGGGCATATAGACGAAATCGGTTTGCAGATTATATATATAGACGAAAAAGGTTATCTGAGATTTGCCCCGATAGGAGGATGGGATGCGCAGATCCCACAGGGGCAGCGGGTTATTATAAAAGGCAAAAAGGGCCTTATTAAGGGAGTTATAGGCAAAAAACCCATACATCTTCTAAAACCC
>JALVLE010000148.1 GCA_027033555.1 Caldifarciminota bacterium
TATGAAATGATAAAGACCATGGTAGGCTCGGAATCTCTGGAAGACCTTGTATTTTATTTAATGAAAAGCGCCTTGTTCTACCTTAACATGGATGAGGCAAGCTTTTTGCTTCTTGCAGAAAACATGAAAAGTGTGGAAAAAGCTTATACTATGACAAAAAAGGCAGCTTCTCTTACGGAATATCGTTCCACTGCGAGGCTTGATAGGGGCCTTTCCAAAAAAGTAATTGATAAAAAAGCGCCTTTGATTATTAAAGATGTTTACTTTGAAGAGAATATAAATCCCAGAATAGTGGAAAAAGGAAGGCGTACAATAGTGGCTTATCCTGTAATGTATGAAGGTAAAGTGATAGCCATTTTATATGCCAATAGCAAGAGAGTGATAGAACCTGATGAAGAGTTTATATGGTTTTTTAAAGACCTTCTGGAAGTGGTGGGGGTACAGCTTTACAGGATGTTGCTTAATGAAAAATACAAAGATACCATTGAAAAGCTCAGTATTCTGAATAAAATATCAAGTGTGGTGGTGAAAAAGGAAAAGGTGGATGATGCCACAGTTGGAGAGATTCTTTCCATGCTCAAAGAGCATCTGCATCTTTTACAGATAGCCATACTTATACCTGAAGGGGATAGGCTTGTTATAAAGGCAGAGCACGGATATGGAATAGATAAGAAAAAGTTTTCATTAAACATATTCGGAAAAGGAATTGCACCCTATGTTTTCATAACCGGTGAGAAATACTATTCTCCAGATGTCCGCGTTGATGATAAATATTTCTTTTATGATAAAAGAGTCCGTTCTGAGGCCTCATTTCCGCTTTATAAAAGCGGGCGTGTGGTTGGTGTATTAAATGTGACAAGTGATAAAGTCAACGCTTTCACAGAAAAAGATTTGAGCCTTCTTGAATCTGTAGCAGACATTATATCTCTTGCTCTGGAGAGGAGTCTTTCTTTTGAGAAATATGAGAAAGATTCACAACTTGATCCATTGACAGGTTTAAAAAACCGTAGAGCCCTTGATTATGTGGTGCCTGCCATTTTTAAGGATGTAAAATATAACAGCACCACCTGTGCTTTTGTTCTCATTGACCTTGATGGATTTAAAAAATATAATGACATGTATGGGCACGCAAAAGGAGATGAGGTATTAAAGACGTTTGGAAAGGTAATACAGAGTTCTATTAGAGGATATGACGTAGCTATACGGTATGGTGGGGATGAATTTCTCCTTGTTTTGCCTGGAATACAACAGGAGCGGGTGGAGGACGTGCTGAAAAGAATAAAGAAAGGAATAATAAAAATATACCCTGAACTTGATTTCAGTTATGGTGTGGCTTTTTATCCAGAAGATGCAACTACTTTAAAAGAGTTGCTTAATATAGCTGATACAGCGCTATATAATAGCAAAAAGCGTAAAAGGAAAAACATACAGAGGTCTTTATAACTGTTTGATTGGATTACACTTTCCCTTTATCATTAAGCACTGCAATAAAGGAGTAAGGGATGCGTACATTTATACCTTCAGATAAGGATATTGAGAGAAAATGGTTCTTGGTGGATGCAGAGGGCATTCCTCTTGGCCGGCTTGCTTCCAGAATTGCTCTTTTGCTTTCTGGCAAGAGGAAGCCCATATTTACGTATCACCAGGATACCGGTGATTTTGTAGTGGTGATAAATGCGGAAAAGGTTAAGGTGACCGGAAAAAAATACACTGACAAAATATATTACTGGCATTCAGGCTATCCTGGCGGATTGAAGCAGCGGACTTTTGCGGAGATGATAAATAAGCATCCAGAAAGGGTAATTAAACTTGCCGTAAAGAGAATGCTTCCAAAGAATCAGCTGGGCAGAAGGATGTTAAAGAGACTTAAGGTTTATGCCGGGCCAGAACACCCGCACAGGGCACAAAAACCGGAGAAAATTGATATTATGAAAATTAATTAGGAGGTATTATGGAGGGAGCAAGGGTTATTTTCGCAACTGGCAGCAGAAAAAGGGCAGTGGCTCGTCTGCGCCTTAAAGAGGGAGGAAAAGGCAGGGTATATGTTAATGGAAAAAGGCCAATTGAATATTTTGGCAGAGAAGATCTTGTTATACATGCCCTTGAGCCTGCCAAAGTAACCTCCCGACTTCAAGATTTTGATATAGTTGTGAAAGTGAATGGAGGCGGAAAATCAGGGCAGGCAGGTGCCATAAGGCTTGCGCTTGCAAGAGCCCTTTATGCATATGATGAGCAACTTGGTGAGATTCTTAAGAAGTACAAAATGCTTTCAAGAGACCCAAGAGAAAAGGAGAGGATGAAGTATGGAAAGAGCAAGAGAAGAAGGTCTCCACAGTTCTCAAAGCGTTAATTATACATTGCCTGTTACTATTAAAGATCTTCTTGAAGCCGGGGTCCATTTTGGTCACAAGAGAAGAAGATGGAACCCCAAGATGAAGCCCTATATCTTTACCACGAAAAATAGAGTGGATATTATAGACATAAGAAAGACACTTGTCCAGCTGCAAAAAGCATATAATTTTGTGAAAGAAGTTGCTGCGAAAGGTGGCAAAATACTCTTTGTATGTACCAAGAAGCAGGGCAAGGATGTAGTTAAAGAAGAAGCGGAACGCGCAGGTGCCTTTTATGTTGTAGAGAGATGGCTTGGAGGTATGCTCACCAATTTTGAGACCATACTCACAAGAATATACGCCCTTGAAGACCTTGAAATGGCAGAACAAAACGGAACTTTTGACAAGCTCCCGAAGAAGGAGGTTGTACTTCTCAAGAAGAAGATGGAAAAGCTTCGCAAAGTGCTTGGGGGAATAAGGGATATGCGCGGTCTTCCTGATCTGATTTACATAGTTGATATTGTGCACGATGAAATAGCCCTTAAAGAAGCGAAGAAGCTTGGGATACCGGTTGTGGCCATAGTTGATACCAACGGTGACCCTACACAGGTAGATTATCCCATTCCGGGAAATGATGATGCTATAAGGTCAATAAGACTTATAACCCGGACAATTGCTGATGCCATTCTGGAGGGCAAACAGGGGAAAGATCACCTTGTAACAGAAAAAGAATTTGAAAAAGGAGAGGAGCAACAATGAAAATAGATACTGAACTTATAAAGGAACTCAGAGCCCGTACGGGTGCAGGTATTATGGCCTGCAAAAAGGCACTGGAAAAAACAGGTGGAGATATTGAAAAGGCTATAGAAGAATTAAAGAAAGAGGGTCTTTTAAAGGCAGAGAAAAAGCTTGATAGAACGGTAAAGGATGGGATTGTATATGCGTACATACATCCTGGTTCAAAAGTAGGCGCAATGCTTGAGCTCAATTGTGAGACAGACTTTGTGGCCAATACAGATGAATTCAGGCAACTTGCTCATGATATTGCTATGCAGATAGCTGCAATGAACCCCATTGCGGTTTCAAGAGAAGACATTCCTCAGGAAGTGCTGGAAAAAGAAAGGGAAATTTATAGAGAACAGCTAAAAAAAGAGGGCAAGCCCGAGCATATTATAGATAAAATAGTGGAAGGAAAAATGGAAAAGTTTTTTAAGGAGAAAGTGCTTCTTGAACAAGAATTTATTAAAGATTCGTCTATTACCATTGAAGAGCTTATCAAATTGCATATATCAAAGTTTGGTGAGAACATCAAGGTGAGAAGGTTCTGCAGATTTAAAATTGGAGAGGAGTAACTCTTATCTTTTAAAACTCTCGGGAGAGATACTGGGTGATGAAGCCTCAGTATTCTCTCCCGATAAAATCCAGTATATAACCCAGGAATTAAAAGAAGCCCTACATAATTTCACTGGAAGGTTCGCTATTGTTATAGGAGGGGGAAATATTGCCCGGGGCAGAGAACTGGGGATGCTTGGAATACCCCGTGTGAAAACAGATCATATGGGAATGCTTGCTACTTGTATAAATGGCATTTTGCTTACAGAAAGGCTAATTGCATATGGCATTAGGGCAAAAGTCGTTTCGGCTTTACCCTGTGGAAACTTTACATATACGTATTCCCGTGATAGGGCACTTGAATGGTTGGAAAATGGAGAGGTGCTTGTTTTCGTGATGGGAACAGGAAATCCGTTCTTTTCAACAGATACTGTTTCCGTATTAAGAGCTATTGAACTTGGGATAGATACTGTTTTAAAAGCCACTAAAGTGGATGGGGTATATGATAAGGACCCCGCAAAATATAGTAACGCAAAAATGTACTATGAGCTTACCTATGAGGAAGCTATAGAAAAAGACCTCAAAGTGATGGACAGAGAGGCTTTTTTACTTTCAAAAGAACATGGACTTTGCATCAGAGTATTTAACGCACTTAAGAAGGGCAACCTAAAAAAAGCCCTTTCAGGTGAGAGAATTGGTACGTTAATAAAGAATGCCCTTTAGCTTCAAATTAAAAGATCTTGTTGACATCCTCATTGTATGGTACATCCTCTATGTTACCTTAAAGCTTTTTAAGGGAACAAGAACCCTTTATATGCTTGTAGGCCTTGCTTTCATTTTAATTATGTCAGGAATTTCTGTATTTGCCAATCTAAATGCATTAAACTGGCTTATCTCTGCCTTTGCAAAATATGGACTTCTGGCATTAATCGTTATATTCCAGCCTGAAATAAGAAGGGGGCTAGCGCTTCTTGGCAAAAATCCCTTTTTCAGGAACACCTTTATAGGTCAAAGCACTATTGATGAAATAGTCAGGGCTGCCTTGCAGTTGAGAGATAGAGGCCTTGGGGCAATAATAGTTATAGAGCGGAGGATTCAACTTAATGATTATATAGAGGAATCGGGTGTGCCTCTTTATGCGAAAGTTTCTGCTCCTCTTATTGTAAGCATTTTCACTCC
>JALVLE010000149.1 GCA_027033555.1 Caldifarciminota bacterium
AAAGTTGAGGGAAAATATGCAAATGAACTTGCTAATCTTGTGAAGGGAATAGGTAAAATGTTCAGCTTTTTGCCCGCCCATCCGGTCCGCATTCATGAAACCTGGATTGACTCCACGGAAGAAGGTGTATCTCAATATACCCTGAAAGATGTTAAAATAAAAAAACAGGATACAATTGCTATTATTTCAGCGCATTTTAAGGTAAGCACCACAAAAGAAGAGGAACAAAAGGGGATGAAAATAAAGAGCACTTTGAAGGGGGAAGGAGATGGAACGATAAAGTTTTCCATAAAAAGAGGGGTCCTAATTTATGTGAGTTCAAATATGGGACTTGAAGGAGAAGCACACATGGAAGGTGGTATGGCCGGGGGCGGCATGGATATCCCCATATATATTGACCAAGTAAGTGAAACAAAGTTTTTAAAGGAGTATTAAAATGAAAAAGTTAACAGTAGTGCTCTGGGGTCTTCTTCTCTCAGGTTGTGCATTGTTTACCCGTAAGGTGGAAATGCCCAATATAGATGAGAGCAAGTATCCGGGGGCAAATGCCATAATTGTTTTTGATTCTACATTTTTCCATGTGAAAAGCTCTGGTAAATACAGAAAAAGGCAACATGTGCTTGTTAAAATCCTTACCATGAAAGGGAAAGCGGATTATTCAACCCCGAGCTTTACCTACACAACAAAGTATGGGAAAATTTCGGTCAGATTTGCAAGAGTGATAAAGAAGAGCGGTAAGGTGGTAAAGGTGAAAAAAGAAAATATAAAAGATGTGAAGGTGCCCGCTTTTGGCAAGTTTTTCCTGCCCAATGTAAGAATGGTGAAAATTACGTTCCCGGATGTTGAAAGAGGTGATGCTATTGAGTATGAGGTTATAGAAGATATGAATAATCCCCCAATGGAGGGCGAGTTTGATGATCTGGTTCTTTTTGAAAGTAGAGAACCTGTTCTTTCCAGGTACTATGAGATAAATATCCCCAAAAAAATGCATTACAAAATTTATAATGATCCGGATAAAGTGATCAAATTTATCCACAAGGGTAGCAGGTATATTTTTTATGCGGAAAATATAAAACCACTTATAGAAGAGCCCATGATGCCTCCTCTTATGGATATAGGCAAAAAGGTTCTTCTTTCCACTGTGGATTCGTGGAAAAAATGGTCTGTGTGGTACTGGAACCTTGTAAAAGATAAACTGGTTGTTAATGATACAATGGAAATGACAATGGATAGCCTGCTTCAGAACACAAAAACACGCATGGATACTATGAAAGCCCTGTTTTACTACGTTTCCAATAAGGTAAGATACGTGGCAACGACCATGAATGGAAAGAAACTGGGATATGAACCGTTCCCGGCCCCAAAGACATTCAGACAGAAATATGGAGTGTGCAGGGACAAGGCTGCACTTCTTGTGGCCATGTACAGGCATCTGGGAATAGATGCATATCCTGTTTTAACAAATCCCATGATAAAAATAGAAAAAGAGGTTCCTGTTGACCAGTTTAATCACGCCATTGTGGCAGTAA
>JALVLE010000150.1 GCA_027033555.1 Caldifarciminota bacterium
TCCGGTGGATTTATCCCTGCAGATTTTTACAAAAAACTTGTAGAGGTTCAGGAGCTCGCCAGAGAGATTGAATCAACTCCTTATTATCCCTATTTAAGAGACGGTTTTGCAAGCTATGAACGGGAGAAGGACGTATTACTCCTTGAGAAGGGGTACGATAACTATCTTTCTTTTTACGTAAGAACAACGAAATTTGTAGATATGGGGCATGAGCCTGTTATGGCTTTTTATCTGGCAAGGATGCATGAGTTAAAAATTTTGAAGATAATTATTACCGCAAAGCTTACTGGTGTAGAAGAAGAGGTAATATCCAGAAGAATACCGGAGGTTATGCTGTGAAGGACATAGTTGTTATAGGCAACCCTGAGATTGTTGAACCTTTCAAGGCAGCAGGTGCATATGTAGAGGTGGTTTATTCCGAAGCAGAGTCGGAAGAGGTTCTTACGAGGCATATAAAAGAAGGAACAAGGCTGATCTTTCTTGAAGAGATTTATTTTAAGTATAACATAAAGCTCATTATGGAGAATCGTGATAAGCTTTTCCCGACAATAATACCTATTCCTGGACGTGGGGCAGAGGGATATGCCCTTGAGAGATTAAGATTATTAATCAGGAAAGCAGTGGGAGCAGATATTTTTTAGGAGGGAAAAATGAAGGAAGGAAAAATTGTCAAGATCGCAGGTCCCCTTGTGGTGGCTGAAGGACTTTCCGGCGCTAAGATGTATGAGGTCGTGTATGTAGGAGAAGAACGGCTCATGGGCGAAATAATTGAATTAAAAGGGGACAGAGCATCTATACAGGTTTATGAAGAGACTGGAGGGCTTGGTCCGGGGGATCCTGTGTTTTCGTCAGGAGCTCCCCTCTCTGTGGAGCTTGGTCCCGGGCTGATTGAGTCTATTTTTGATGGTGTGGAACGCCCCCTTGATGCCATAAGAGCAAGGGTTGGAGATTTTATCAGGAGAGGGGTACACGTTCCGGCACTTAACAGAGAAAAGAAATGGCATTTTGTGCCAGTTAAAAAACGTGGGGATGAAGTTATAGGAGGAGACCCCCTTGGATACGTGCAGGAGACTCCCCTTGTTAAACATATCATAATGGTACCTCCGAATGTAGAAGGTGTCATAGAAGAAATAAAGGAAGGCGAGTTTCATGTGACAGATACGATTGCAAAAATTAAAAGAAAAAACGGCGAAATATTCAATGCCCAGATGATGCAGATATGGCCTGTTCGTAAACCGAGGCCTTATAAAGAAAAACTTCCTCCCACTATTCCCATGGTGACAGGACAGAGAGTAATAGACACCTTTTTCCCAGTAGCAAAGGGCGGAACTGCGTGTGTGCCCGGTCCCTTTGGCTCGGGAAAAACAGTTATTCAGCATCAGCTTGCTAAATGGTCGGATGCAGATATTGTGGTTTATATAGGTTGTGGTGAACGTGGAAATGAGATGACGGATGTGCTTATTGAATTTCCTGAGCTCAAAGACCCACGAAGTGGAAAACCGCTTATGAATAGGACCGTGCTTATAGCA
>JALVLE010000151.1 GCA_027033555.1 Caldifarciminota bacterium
GAATACACATCAATTGATGAGTATTAAATTTGGAGCTCAAGATTATACTCTTGACTGTTCAGATGATTGATTGATTACACAATTTTTAGTGTAAGTCTCCTATATAAATGTCTTCTCTTTCCTGGTCGCTTTTTTATATCTTTTTGGTTGGCTTTGATTATGGATTTTTTATGTTTTGGTGTAAAATTTTGATAGGAAATTTCTATATTCATAGGTAGCTCCTTCTTTCTGATGGTATAAAAGGATACACCATTCTGGGAGCTCCCTCTTATTATTTTCGTAATCTTTATCCCGTCTGAATTTCTGCCCTTTTTATTTCGAGGAAACAGTACCCCCTTCGGGAAGGTTATTTTTGAGGAAAAGCGATGGTTGTGCATTCCCAGAGGTACACTTATAATACATATCCCAACCATTAAAGGAGGAGTTTATGAAAATAGCAATTGGCGCCGACCACAGAGGCTATAAACTTAAGGAACAGCTTAAAGAATACATGGAAGATAAAGGAATTGAATTTGTTGATTTTGGCACATACAGTGAAGAATCCGTTGATTATCCAGATTATGCCATTCCAGTTGCAGAAGCTGTGGCAAATGGTGAATGCGATTTTGGTGTGCTTATCTGCTATACTGGGATCGGGATGTCAATTGCTGCAAACAAAGTAAAAGGTATAAGGGCAGCCCATGTTGTAGCACCAGTATATGCCAAAATGACACGTCAACACAACGATGCAAATGTTTTATGTCTTCCCGGAGGGTTTATTACAAAAGAGGCGGCTATTGAGTGTCTTGAATTATTCATTAATACAGAATTTGAAGGAGGAAGGCACCAAAGAAGGGTGGAAAAAATAGAAAAATACGAAAAAGAACATTGAAAAAATTTTTTTTCCTTGTAGGCGCAAGACCACAAATTATAAAATTTGCTGCACTTTATCCACATCTTAAAAAACATAGGATTTCATTTGTTCTTGTACATTCAGGGCAACACTATGATGCAGAGCTCTCTGAAAATTTCTTTCATGAATTTGCTATTGATTCTCCAGACTATAACCTTAGAGTGGGATCCTCCACACACGCAGAACAAACAGCATCCATCATGATCTCACTTGCAAAAGTGGTGGAAAAGGTAAAACCAGATTATGGAGTGGTATTTGGAGATACCAATACAACACTCGCAGGAGCACTTGTGTTTTCAAAAATGGACATACCCTTCATTCATATAGAAGCCGGGCTGAGGAGCTTCAATAAAAAAATGCCCGAAGAAATAAACCGAATAATAACAGACAGACTATCCAGCATTTTTTTTGCTCCATCTTTAAAAGCAAGACAAAATCTCTTAAAGGAAGGGATCACCCAAAATGTATATGTCACTGGAGATCTCCACTATGATCTTTTTAAAAGGATGGAAAAACATTTAGAAAAAATTCAATTTAATTCTTCTTTTGGTGATAGATTTGTCTTTCTTACACTCCATAGAGAAGAAAATACAAAAAGCCCTGAATTTGTTAATGCTCTATTAAATGAGCTTGAGAGGCAACGTATACACGTTGTGTTTCCGTGTCATCCAAGAACATACAACCTGCTAAAAAGGACAGGATTCAAATATATCCACATATTTCCTCCAACCTCTTACTTACAAACCCTTTTTTTCATAAAAAAATCATTTATGGTAATAACTGACTCCGGTGGGGTACAAAAAGAGGCTTTTTATTTAAGAAAACCTGTTATTATCATGAGAAACGAAACTGAATGGGAGGAAATAGTAGAATTGGGATTCGGGAAACTTGCAGCCAACAATATAGAAAAAATAACAGAGCTTGTACAAAATCCATGGGAAACCCCATCTTTTAAAGAGGTTTACGGAGATGGGAATGCTGGTCATAAAATGGTAGGCATCATGAAAGAACTATGAAAATTGCCTTTCCATTACTTTCCATTGAAAATCATGGAGGTACCCGTGACATTATTGAAGTTGCCAATTATCTTGCCAAAAAAACACATAAGGTCATTCTGTATGCACCGTTTGATAGAATTAATACTCATTATTACGTCAGTAATAAGGTAAAAATACAACCAGTCCCTACAAGTGGCAAAACGCGATGGGGACAATTTAAAACCCTCTTGTGGTACATATTAAACTTAAAAAATTCTGACCTCTATGTAGCTAATTTTTTCCCGACTTTCTATCCAATTTTTATAAGGAGCCTAACTAAACACAGTAAATTTGTGTATTTCGTACAGGATATAGAATACAAATTCGTAAAACTTCCTCTGAACATTTTTGCGCTCTTCACCTATATTCTCCCATCAAAAAAGATCGCACTTTCTCACTTCATCAAACAAAAAATCGGTGACAGAGATACAGAGGTAGCATTACCAGGAGTGAGCGAGACTTTCCTGAAATTACCATTAAAAAAACGGGATTTCAACAACAATCCCCTTGTTATTGGTCATATAATCAGAAAAGAACCTCTTAAAAATTCCAAACTCTTTTTAAAGGCTATACCTGAGCTTTTAAAAATGGGGTATAGGGTAAGAGTAGTGGGAGACAGTGCCACAGTTATACATCTAAAAAAACTGTATCCCAAAGAGCTCACAGCCCTTCCCTATGCTGATTCAAATACTCTGTGCACAGAATTTTACGATAAAATTGACATATTTGTTCATACCTCTATTACAGAAGGTTTCGGTCTTCCTCCACTTGAGGCCATGGCAAGGGGATGTGCTGTTCTACTAACCCATTCAGGAGGTGTAAATGAGTATGCAAAAGACAAAATAAACGCTATATTCATTGACAAAGAAGACCCTGCTGATATGGTATTGAAAATCGCAGGGCTTGACAGGAAAAGGGAACTTCTGAAAAAACTTTCAGATAATGCAATAAAAACAGCACATTTATATCCAATAAGAAATTTAGGTCCCGCTTTTGAGAAAGCTCTTATAAAACTAAAGTTACTTACTAAGTCTAAGTGACATTTGCCAAAACAAATCTCTTTGCAACTACATTTTTAAGCCTGTTTGCCAGCTCGTTGATATTTTCAAATCTATGGTTATCAAAATATTCAAAAAATTTTAAGAAACCCTTACGAAGATAGGGATATTTTTCTATTTTCTTCCGTATCTCAACAACTTCTTCAAAATCTTTCTCAACTAAAGCAAAAGCAAGTAGAAATGAAAATACAGCTCCAGCATCATGGAGCATATTGTTATCCAGAAATATCCCAAGTGCATCTTTTAAATATTTTCTGGACCTTTTCTTATCTCCTAAAAAGGCCAGAGCTTCACCGTGTAATGCAAGAGACCTGGCTTGAGCCCATTTGTAATTTATAACTGCCAGATACCTCTCCACTTTTCTTAATTCCCGTAATATCCTTTCATAGTCCCCTTTTATCAAAAGAACATAAATGAGATTCAATTCTGCAAGAAGATATGGATAATACAACCGATGTCGCAAAGCAATAAGAGATGCTTTTTGATAATAGGCTATTGATGTGTCAATTTCCTTTTTCCATAAGTAAATATTTGCCATGTTTATGTATACTCCAACCCTATTCCACACACTTTCATCGCTATGCCTTATTTTTTTAAGTATAAACCTGTATGTCGTCAGTGCCTCATCAAGCCTTTCCAGAGAAGCAAGAGCTGTAGCCTTATTTGCAGCAAGTGAAAAAAGTTGACGGGTAATCCTCTTTTTTAATGCAGTTTTTAATCCCCTGTTGAAATATTCCAGAGCTATATGGGGCTTGTTCGTATTCAAATAATAAAGCCCCATTATATTTTGATAAACAACATACAGATCAGGGGAGCGTATTTCATAAACTCCGTCCCTCTCTATTTTTTTAACAAGTTGTTTAACTTTATCCAATTGGTTCATATCCAGTAAGAGATAGGCCTCTACAAGCCACTTTCTGAGCTCCTCTTCCTGGGTCTTCACTTTAGCTTTTTCCAACATAGAAAAAGCCCTGTGATAAAACCCAACCTTGGAATATAAATTACTTAACCCTTCAATCAGTTTAAACTCGGGCTCCCCCATTATGGAAAGTTTCATCTCCAAAAGCTCAATTCTCCGGTAAAAATCATTTTTGTAAGCCCTGTCAGAAAGGGCTAAATCTATATAATTAAATGCCTTTTCCTTAAGATCAGCCTTTGTGTAGTGTTTCGCTATGTTATAAAGAGGCTCTTCAATTTGTTCTTGATGCTTTTCCAGAAACTCAGCTATTTTTTTATGGATATTTTTTCGCTCATGTTTAAGCATAGATTCATATATAGCTTCCCTGTATGTTTGCTGCTCAAAGACGATATTTTCTCCATCTAAACGAAGAATTCCAGAAGATATTGCTTTCTCTGGTAATCCTGAGGGAAGTCCCACATACTTCTTGTATTTGTTAAAAAGTCCCGCAGGTACACTATAACCAAAAACAGAAAGATGTTTCACATCTTCCTGCTCTCTTTCAGGTAACTCATCAAAGGACAAAATAAATATATCATGCATACCTTTAGGAATTTTTACTGCTCCTCTATGAATCCATAAACCATTACGAACTTTCAGCATTTCATTGGCTAACAAATATGCCAGAGTGTGTCTCAAAACAAGCGGATTTCCAGATGTCTTCTCTTTCATAAGTCTTATAAGAAGGCTATGTGCTCTTCCTCCAAGAACCGTGCTGATCAGTTTTCCTATTGCATCTTCGGTAAAAGGCTCTAATTTTAAAAGCATTCCACTTTCACGAGCAAGATTCACAACCTGATCATCAAATTTTCTACCTGTAATAACAAATAAAATCTCCCCTTTCCTCCTAAATAATTTCTTTATCACTTTTCTGCTGGCTTCATCAACAAGATGCCAATCATCAATGGCCAGAATAATAGGTTTATCATGGCTCTTATTTCTTATCAAAGCTTCAAAAATTGCAGGAAACGTGGTCTCAATAGCTTTTACATCCACAAACTCTCCTTTAATAAATTTCTCCACAAAATCCTGAATATTTCCTGGTAGCCTGTTTTTTTCATAAAACATTCTTACAAGCCCTTTTAAACAGCCATAAGAGCCCTTAACTGCATACTCTTGAGCACTACACTTAAAAATTTCATAACTCTTTATTTCTTTTAATACTTTTTCAAGAAGCACAGTTTTACCAATACCTGCAACACCTTCAATAAGTATTAATCCTCTTCTATGTAAGGATACAAAAGTTTTTATTTTGTTTATTTCATCTTTCCTGTTTACAAACACACGGAAGGCGAGCCTTGCCGGATTTTTACCTTTAAGAACATACGTCCAAAGAGCACGCCTTCTTCCCCTTACTTTTACATTTCCATGGAACTTAAACAGATATGCATTCTCAAAATACCTGGTATCCGTGCTGAATAGAATTTCTCCTCTTATAGCATGCTCCATAAGTCTTGCGGCAATGTTCACACTCTCCCCCAGAGTTGTAAATCTCTTAAACCTTTTACTTCCTATAAATCCACTCACGGCTCTGCCGTTGGCTATACCTATGCTGAGTTTGTTTTGATAGGCGTCTTTAAGCATAAGTGCCAGATCAAGCGCACTTTTTATCCGATACCTCGTGGTTTCAGGAGCACCAGCGGTAAAAAACAGATGATTACCTTTATCAATCATCAAAATAGAATCAAGGTATATTTTGTAAGCGGTTATATAAGGGTAAAAATGCTCCTGTAGCTCTCCGATAAAGGTAAAAAAATCTTTTTCATCCCCATAGAATTTTAGAAACATACATGTTATGTTTCTCCACTCTCCTCTAAATCCTGCTTTTTTGTATGCAGCTACTTTCCTGTTGTACAGGCTATTTTTTTGTAAAGCTGTCAATTTTCTGGAGTATGATGGATATTTGGTGCTAATATATGCCCCCTTTGTAAGGAACTCTCCTGGCCTGGCTCTCTTCTCAAGTGATGCGGCTTCGTTTAGCGCTATTCCGTAAAATATAAAATCTCTCCTTTCCGGAAAATCCACGGGTATTATATAGAAATCGCCCATAGTAATGCCACCTTTTACTTTTAAACTCCTTTCTTTCAGCAGAAGATGCATCATGTGAGCTGCTCTTTTTGCTTTTTTCTGAGTAAGGTCATTTTTGAAATATACAAGCATTGCATCTCCCGCTATAAAGGCAATTTCCCCTCCCTCCTCCTCTACAGCATCGTGAGCAAGTGTAAATACCCTTTCTATTCTGTCAAGTAATTCCTCAAACTTTTCCTCACCCCGAAATTGTGCCTCTTCAACTAGGGACGTAAAGCTTTTTATATCTACGAACATAAGACTCCCCGAAAGCTTTAGAGGCTTTTCTATTCCATCCTTGAAAATACTCAGCACATCCTTTGAAAATGAAGAGAAAGGCATGTGTATAATATACGAGAGTGATTGCGAAATTAAAAGGAGTGTAAAGAAAAGACGAGCGGAAGGGGCGTGTGCGCCCCTTCCGCTCGTCAACGATTTATGGAATCAGTCTTTGAAAGGTTCAAAGTTGACAAAATCTGCGTGGTGTATAATCCAGGATTCAGTTATGCGTTTCGTAAAATCTCCTTCCTTGGAATGCGCCACTATAATATGCACAACCTCAAGAGGAAGTCCCACTTCACTTGCAATTATCCCTCCTGATATAGGATGGCGTAGTCTTTTTCCGTGATAGCTTTTTACCACTTTTCCGTTTTCGTCTCTTTCAAATTCCAGCACCTTTCCTACATCATGCAAAATGGCTCCAGATATAACCCAATCCATATTAACAGGCTTTTTCTCCCCGTAATTATCTATGAAACTCTCTGCTATCTTTATGGCTGTGTTCGTTACTGCATTTGTATGTTTTAAAAGGCTTATATCTGTTTCTTCTAAAAGGAGGGTAAAGGGTATTTTATCAAGGTCATCTATTTCAAATGGAGAAAGTTCAAGGGCGCGTTCCCAGCATGTGATGGTTTTCTCTCTTAAGTCATCGTCTTTAATGTCTTTAATCCTTGGGAAGAGCTCCACTATCTTATTCCTCATCGTACACCTCCCCGATATATTCATGGTCAACGGGGTCTATTTTCCTCATAGGTTTCATCTCTGTCTGCTCTTCGTATATGTGAGCGATAAGTCCCGGCGTCCTTGCAATTATAAAAAACGCGTTTCCAAGCTCTGGGGGGAATCCCATCTCGCACAGCACAGCTGCTATGGCACCATCAACATTTATGGGAAGGTCTTTACCTTTTATCTTTTTAATGGCTTCTTTTATGGAGACTGCAGCCTTCACATAGTCGCCATAAAAGCCTGTTTCTTTCGCTATTTCAAACAGTCTCTGTGTCCGTGGATCATTTGTGTGATACCTGTGTCCAAAACCTGAAAGCCTCTTCTTTGCATCTAAAGATGCTTTTGTAAATTTATACGCTGCCTCCTCAATGCTTATATTCTCGTTTTTTGAAATATTTATCACGTCAATATAATGATGCATTGCTTGTTCAATGGCACCACCATGCCACTTATAAATGGCGAGTATTCCACCGGCAAGGGCTGCATTTAAAGGGCTTCCTGTTGAGGCAATTGTCCTTGCTGCGAGTGTTGATGGAGGTGTTGCACCATGGTCAATGGATGATACGAATATAGCATCTATCATTTTACCGGTATTTTCATCAGGAAGTTCTCCTTTTAAAATGAGATAAATTGCCTGTGGAAATGTTATTTTTCCCATTAACTTATCTATTCTATGTCCCCTTACATAGATTCTATTGGGCTCAATTTTTGTAATTTTAGTGGTCCAGTGATTTTCTCCCATTTTTAAACCTCCTATTTTCCAAGCACCTTCTTAACTGCCTCTGGAATATCTGTGATTTTATCTACAACTATGGCACCTGCCTCCTTTAAAGCATTCACCTTGCTTTCCCATGAACCTCTATTACCTTCAACTATGGCTCCAGCATGGGAAAAACGGGTACCTTTCTGAGCAGCCTTTCCACCAATAAAAGCAATAAGTGGCTTTGTAACTTCTTTGTTTTTCATTAGCTCAGCAACTCTCTCTTCCTGTGATGTGCCTATTTCTCCAAACATCACTATTACTTCTGTCTGCGGGTCTTTTTCAAAGAGTTTAACAATTTCAGGATGGGGCATTCCCACAACTGCGTCTCCTCCCACATGAACAATCGTGGACTGTCCGAACCCTGCTTTTGAAATATAATAGGATATGGCACTTGTGATACCTCCACTTCTTGATGTAACACCCACAGGACCTGGTTTAAACCATTCCCTTGCTGATTTTGCCCTTCCGCCTATCATGCCAAGAACCGCTTTTCCTGGACTCAATATGCCCAGTGTGTTGGGACCTATGAACTTAGCACCTTTTTCCTTTGCATAATCATAGATCTCCAGCACATCATGAATGGGAACCCTGTCTGGCACTAAAAGGAGCAACTTGACACCCGCTTCAATCGCCTCAAGGGCTGCTTCCTTGACAAGGGGTGCAGGAACAAAAATCGCAGATGCATCTATTGGTCCATGCTTTTCCCATGCCTCAAACACTGTGTCATATACGGGAATGCCTTCTACCTCCTGTCCTCCCTTACCGGGAGTAACTCCAGCCACCACCTTTGTGCCATACTCCTTCATAAGGCGGGTTCTTGTTCTTCCCTCTCTTCCAGTAATACCCTGTACAAGAACCCTTGTGTTTTCATCTATTAAAATAGCCATTTTACTCCCCCTGCTCTTTAATAATTTTCTCTCTGTACTCTTTTAGTCCTGGAATTGGAAGATGTATATGAAGTGCGCCTTTTCCATGAAAACGGCAGGCAATCTCACAGGCAAGACACTCTGTGCATTTACCCTTTCGCGCCTCTTCAGGATCAATTTTCAGAACAGGTTTTCCATCCTTTAACTCAATAACATCGTACTGACAAGCTTCAACACAGGGTTTTTCTTCACATCTTTCGCACACCTCGTGGTCTATGTAAATGGCACCTGTCATTGTTTCTATTTTGTATTCAGTGCCCTTTGGTTCAAATTCTTTGTGAGGCTTTACCCTGTGTAATTTTCTTCCATTCTCCTCAACCAATTCCTTAAGCCTCTGTGCACAGAAATCTGGAGAATCGTCTTTTCCATAGGCCTCAATTTTAACTGGGAGGTCTTTTAAATAAGTGTGGATTATCTCTATTGCCACCTCCTCATAGTTTCCACCGAGTCTCAAAACCGCAGGAATATCAATTTCATCCTCTAAAAACGCCTTCACAAATCCTCGTGCTGAATGGAACTGTTCCTGTGATGCCACTCCTGAACCTGATGCAAAGTACCCCACCACATTTGGCTGTGAGAGAATAATCTTGGCTGCCCTATAGACCTTTGAAGCAGGAGGATTTCCGCTTGTATCTGTGAAATTTGCTATTTTAAAGCCTGCGTTTAACACAGCATCCATACTCATCATTGAGCCACCACCACCTGCACCATGAAAGGCGATATGTTTTCCATCAGGTGGTACATCGGTTACCATCTGTATGAAGTAAAATGTTCCCCTGTAATCGTTCTTTTCAACGTTCCACGCAATTTTTTCAAGCTCTGTGGCAGGTCTTGGGAACTCTCTCGCTATTTCTATACCAAGGTCTGGATGTCTGTACACACCGTAGTCGTCAATAACTATGTGAGCGTCAAGTGCCACTATTTCTCCATCCTCTGTAAGTGCAAGGGGGTTTGTTTCAAGACTTCTTGCATCGTATTCTTTCATGGCTTTGTAAAGTTTTGCCAGTGTTGTGCCTATTTTGTTTAGTATTTTCCCCCTTATTCCAGCCTTTCTTGCCACCTCCCTTGCCTGGTAGGAGTAGAGCCCTCTACCGTAGTCAATATGCATCTTGGCAACCTTATCAGGATGCTCTTTTGCTATTTCCTCTATCCCTGACCCACCTATGCTTGAAAAGATAAGTACAGGCTGAGCCGTTGAGTCGTCAATAATGAATCCGGCAAAGTATTCTGCTTTTATGGGAAGACGTTTTTCTATAAGAACTGTGTCAACAGTAAACTGTCCCCACTTCATCCCGAGGAATTTTTTAGCATTCTCCCTTACGCACTCTGCATCTTCACAGAAGGCAATACCGCCCTTTCCCTTTCTACCTGTTTCCCATATCTGAACCTTTATTACCACAGGGTACCCTATTTCATCCGCTATCCTGACTGCTTCATCAGCAGTCTTTGCAATACCACCGTCGGGAATTTTTACCCCGTATTTTTTCAGTATTTCTTTTGACTGGTACTCAAATAGTTTTGCCATAATCCATCCCCTTTTTCATGATATTGCAATCATTTTTAAGATGGCGTCTTTTGCCTTTTTGATTATCTCCTCAGGAAGTGTTATCTCATACACCTCATCCTTCAGACTCCTGTAAATATTTTCAAGTGTTATGGTTTTCATGCCCCTGCAAATGGCATTTTTACTTGCAGGATAAAAGGTTTTATCCGGAAATTCCCTTTTTAGTCTTGTTGTCATATCTATCTCTGTTGCAATGATGAATTCCTTTGCATTCACTTTCTTTATAACCTCTATCATCCCATTTGTTGATGCCACATAATCTGCAATTTCCAGCACCTCTCTTCTTGCCTCAGGATGTGCAATTACAATGGCGTCTTTGTGCTTTTCCTTCTGAAGTATAACATCTTTTACTGTGATAAGTTCATCGTGAACGTAACAGTAACCGTCAAAAAGTATGATTTCTTTCTCAGGAACCTGTTTTTGAACGTAGTTTGCCAGATTTCTGTCAGGGACAAAGATAATTTCCTTTGCCTCAAGGCTTCTTACAACATTTGCTGCATTTCTTGAGGTACAGCATATGTCACACTCTGCCTTTACATCTGCATACGTATTTACGTAGCATACAACCTGTGCCTCAGGATGCTCTTTCTTCAATCTTATAACATCTTCCCGCCTCACCATATCAGCCATCTCACATGTGGCATCAGGATGGGGAAGTAGCACTTTCTTTTCTGGAGACAGGATTTTTGCAGTTTCTGCCATGAATTTCACGCCTGCAAACACAATAATATCTTTTTCTATGTTCTGTGCTTTCCTTGAGAGGTCAAGAGAGTCTCCTATAATATCTGCAACTTCCTGGATTTCCTCTCTCTGGTAGTTGTGTGCAAGAATTACCGCATTCTTTTCTCTCTTTAATCTCTGTATTTCCTCAATAATTTCTTTTTGGGACATAAAAACCTCCGCTGTTAGGATTTATTATAATGGGGCATGAATGTTTATGCATTTATTCCCCCTGAAACTGGATAACTACTTTTCGTGTTCTTGCCCTGTTATCAAAATCTATAACCACAATGTTTTGCCATGTTCCAAGTATAAGACGGCCATCTTTAAAAGGCACGCATAAAGAGGCTTTTTGAAGGCTTGCCCTAAGGTGTGAAAAACCATTTCCATCGTGCCATGTAGCGTTATGGTGATAGGGCTTATCACTGGGTATTAACCTTTCCATAAATTCCTTATAATCCTGTACATTGCCTGGCTCGTATTCTGTTGTCGTCACAGCGGCTGTGGCACCGGGTATAAAAACCAGGCACATGCCCTCTTTTAGCCCGGATTCTTTTAATTTTTCCCCTACTGTGTCTGTTATATCATGTATGTCACAGAAACCGTGCGTATTAAGGGTTATTTCATAGGTTTTTACCATCTTCCTCCTCCATGTGATAGAGTTCATAAAGAAAACTGTATTTCCATACAGTGTATGAAAAGTAAAACAGTGAAAAAATAAGGCCTCTTATCCCATCAAACATACATCTTTTAAGAAAAAAATGTTTTGAGAAATTCAGAAAGGGACGCAACAGGAGGTCTGTTACTTTGAACTTAACGCCATTTTTATATTTTTCTTCTGCAAGAAGCCTTGCATATTTAAGGTTTTTATTGTACTGGTCTTTAAGGTTCTCAAAAGGATAATGGATTATAGGATTCTTCATTACGCCTGTTTTTCCCTCTACCTTCATTTTTTCATGAACAAGCCCCTGCCATCTTGCCTTTCCCTTTTTCACTATTCGTACAATTCTATCAGGTGACCAGCATTTTAGAGGCCTTCCCATATAATAGTTTCTTCTCGGCACATAGTAAGCAACGTACTCCTCTTTACCAATACGTTTTTTAATCTCCTCTTTCAATTCACAGGACAATCTTTCATCAGCATCAAGTGAGATTATCCATTCTCCATTTGCATTGTCTATTGCAAAGTTTTTCTGGTCGGCATATCCTTTAAACTCCCGTTTTAATACCCTTGCCCCAAGCGACTCTGCTATCTCCACGGTTCTGTCAGTGGAAAAGGAGTCCACAATCACAACTTCATCTACAATATCCTTTGCGCTTTCAATACACCCTTTTATGTATTTCTCTTCGTTATAGGTGATTATAACGAGGGAGATTTTCATTATGATCTTTTGCCTCCTAAATATAGGCCTGTGAAGAAGAAGACAGAATGAATAACCTCTGTATCCGAAAAGTTGTATTCAAAGAAGCCTGCTATGAAAAAGGTGATTAGCATGAATAAAAGCGCATATTTCATCCTATCTTCCAGTAAAAAAGCCTCTTTCAGCATTGTAAATATAAGGTAAATAAAAGAGACGAACAAAATTACACCACCATTTATAAGCATCATAAGGTATGTATTATGCAGATGTCCGCGTATTGCCCTTGCATCAATGTTGTTTTTGGGTAGTATATCTTTTAAAAAAGAATCGCCGCTGTTATCAACGATACTATCTGCAAGAAGGGGCCAGGCCTCAAAACCAATGCCTATCACAGGGTGTTTTTTAAACACGCTCAATCCCATTTTCCATAGATGTAATCTTACACGGCCACTGTGGTCTATTTTCTCCGGGTCTAAGTGAAAGGCATGCACTTTAGAAATTGAAAAAATAAAAGCCAACACAGTCCCAATTAAACCCACAGCAACAACTTTTTCGTGTCTCTTGGCACAAGCAACAACAGTAACCATGCCCGATAGGAATGTTCCAAGAATGTAACTCCTTGTACCGTTTAAAGCAAGACTAAGTAAAAAAATAATTCCCCCCATTAACTCTATCATAGTAATTTTTTGTAAAAGTCCTTCTAACAAAACACCTGCAAAAGGGACAATAACACCAGGATATGTAAGTTTTCCACCAAGAAAACCTGTTAGTACGCCATGTCTATTAATTAAAGGAGAAAAACCCATGGGAGCGATTATGTAAAAAATTAAAGAAGCTCCACCCAAGATAACAAATGCGTACACAGCATGTTTTTTTACCAACTTTGCATATTTTTTAGAATGCATTCCCAAAAGCAGTGCTAAAAACGTCTCAAAAAATAGGCCCGCCGCCTTTTTTATAGTATAAAAAGGATGGGATGAAAAAAGAGAAAGGAGTGTTGCAATACAGAAAAAAAGAGTTAATGTCAGAACCACACGATTTTTTAGGAAGTCCACGTTTTCTTTGATATTAATTAAAAACAATACTCCGAAAACACCCAATACGATTGTTTGTATTGTAATGGATATAAGGAGGGACCATACGTATATAACAGGCAATAAAAATAAAAATGAGCTACGCTCCCTCATGTTTTATTAGAAATTAAAAAAGGGGGCTCAAAGAGCCCCCTTTACCAAAGTTTATCTTGTCACAAGAATTTTTCGTCTTATTGTGTTATCCTTTGTGCTTGCCTGGATAAAGTATATGCCACTCCTTA
>JALVLE010000152.1 GCA_027033555.1 Caldifarciminota bacterium
CCATACCGTCGGGAAGGTTTTCTTTGGTCTACCATAGAATGAAGTGGCTTGTTCCTTCTAGGATTTTTTTAGAGGTGCTGTTCTTTGCTTCTTCTCTGGTTTTCCTGATCTATGAGAGGAGAAACAGCGATAGGAAGGCGGCTTTATACTGCGCTGTTGGAATAGCTCTCTGGCTTTTCATATTCTACAGGTGGGATCTACCAGCTTATTTTTGGATGCATACTGGTTAGTTCTTTTGGAATTTCTTTAGCTCCTCCAGTTCTTTTTCTAGAAGGGTGATTCTTTGGATGAGTTTTTTGAACCTTATTTCGTTTCTTGTGGTGTTTATGTCTATGAGAAGGAGTTTTAGGAAGACCAGGGAGAAGCCCACTACGGCGATTATTATGGGGGGATAGGCGATTCCCAGTTTTGCGCCTATGTAGTCTATTAGTCTGGGGTATACGGAGAAGACGATGATTCCGGCTATTATGAACAGCCACCAGACAAGAAGGGAGACGTGGAGCTTCGCCCTTCTTACCAGGTATATGAGGATGGCGGATGTGGTAAGTCCAACAAACAGGGTGAAGACTTGGTATTTAACCAAGTTTTGAACTACCTTCCAGGGATTTTATTGCTCTCCATATGAGTCTGCTTTGGGGTCTTACTGTGCCCTTAAGAGGATTGTAAAAGAGGATGTTTTCCCTGATCCCCCCTATAAGGGCTGGTTCTTCTATACTGTCAACTTGAACCTCTTCACTTTCCTTGAAAAGCTTTAAAGCTTTCATAAAACCTTCAAGGTCAACCTCGAATTCCCTCTCTCTTATTGTAACCCTTAGAGGTGAGTATTTTAGAGATCTTAAAAGCATATTGAGTCTTGATGTCTCATCCTTTAACATGTTTTTTAGGGCTTTTTCTTCTTCAGCTCCTGTTTTTAGGTCCTCATAGAGTTTTACCATGTCTCCTAGTTTTCCTCCTATGTAATCCCAAACAAGTTCTTTGTTCTTGAAGCCGAATTCTTCGTAAACCCTAAACGCATCCTCCTTCTCTAAATCGTCCACAAGGATATATTTTGCTCTTCCTTCAAGCCTTGCATTACTGTAAATTTCTTCAATGAACAAACAATCACTTGTTGAACATAATGAGTGGCACAAATGGGTTTCTTTTGTTAACCTCACGAAAAAGTTGAAAAGCTCACCTATAATGGGTTTACCAGCTTCATTAACAATCTCCCTTATTGTTTGTATCTCATCAAGGACAAAAACAGGTATTTTCCCTTGTTCTTTTATCCCCTCAAAAAGCCTTTCAAGGTATCTAAAGATGTTTTCTATCCTTTTTCCGGTGAATATAAGATCAAAAACTTTCTCAGGTATGGGTATTCCTTTTAGTTTTGCTCCTTCTTTTAGAAGTTCCTTTACAAGTTCTTTTATGGTTACTTTTTGCTCCCCTTCTTTTACTTCAAATAGTACTTGAAGTAGGTCATCTATTTTTGAGATGTAGATTCCACGGAAGTTTATGTAAAAGACTACGTAATTTTCTGGTAGTTCCT
>JALVLE010000153.1 GCA_027033555.1 Caldifarciminota bacterium
ATTTATATCTGAAACAATGGATCTACCAGCTGTCCCATTTCTCATCTCTGAGGCCCTTGCCTCAAATATTGGAGGGACTGCAACCCTTATAGGGGATCCCCCGAATATAATGATCGCAAGCAAGGCACAACTTGGATTTATGGATTTTATAAATCATCTTACACCAGTTGTAATTATTATACTTATAGTATATATACTTACCCTAAAACTTATGTTCAGCCATAGCTTTAAATATAACGAGAAAAAGGCGAAAAAAATTCTTGAAATGGATGAGAAAAAGGCTATCAAGGATCCAAAATTACTCAAAAAAGCGCTTATCGTATTGTTTGGAGTGGTTATCGGATTTTTCATTCACGGTATGTTAGGCCTTGAACCTGCTGTGGTTGCACTCATTGGGGCAACACTTATGCTTGGGATATCAGATACTAACATACATGAGATGCTTGAGAAGATAGAATGGACTACACTATTTTTCTTTGGAGGGCTCTTCATAATTGTAGGTTCCATGGTGAAGGTAGGGATTATTCAATATCTTTCCCAGAAGGTATTGGAACTTACCCATGCCCAATCTTTCCTTACATCTACAGTAATCTTATGGTTTTCCGCATTCATCTCTGCATTTGTAGATAATATTCCTTATGTGGCCACAATGAATCCACTCATTGCAAATATGGCCCCAACCCTTGCAGGAAATCCAGCACTTGACCCCTCATCCCTGGCTGCACTCCATTCTCACCTGGTGCTTCCCATATGGATCGCACTATCCTTGGGGGGATGTCTCGGGGGAAATGGTACACTGGTGGGTGCCACTGCCAATGTAGTGGTATCTGGTATATCAGAGAAGGCAGGGCATAAGATTACATTCGGTGAATTTATAAAGTACGGTATGCCTATCATGATAGAGAGCGTAGCCATCGGATTTTTATATATATGGTTACGCTACTATGTACTTAAGATATTTTAAGTCTTGCCTTTTTTCTCCATAAAGACCTTCTTAAGAAGGAATGGGGTGAGAAATGCTGTAATAAGCACAGTGGCTACAACTGATGAAAACTGATAGCTGTTGAATACCTTATAGCGAAGCGCCATGGATGCAACAACAAGTGCCACCTCTCCCCTGGGTACCATCCCAATGCCTACCCTTAAAGCCTCATGAGTAGTATAACCTGAAAGAAGGACTCCACCACCTGAACCCAAAACCTTTCCTAATATGGCAATAGTTAGAATTATAAACAGGTCAAAGGTAGAGGTCCAGGTAAAATCTTTTACATCTGCTTCAAGTCCAATGGTTACAAAAAACATAATGGCAAAAAAGTCTGCGCCCAATATATCTGCTATCTCATGTATCGCCTGCTTATGAGAGGTAGTACCTATCACAAGTCCAGCAAGGTATGCACCTGTGATATATGCAGCACCAAGATGATGAGCAAGCCATGCATAGAAAAACATAATACCGACAGCCATGGTAGGAATCATATATTTTAATCTAAATCTGGATGTCCATTTAAAGAAATAGGC
>JALVLE010000154.1:0-2494 GCA_027033555.1 Caldifarciminota bacterium
CAAAATGTCCGGTTACAAAGAGGAGGAAGTGCTCAATAAATTATCTAAGAAATATCCAGAAAAGGAAGTATTAACAGCATTAAATGAAATAGAAAAATACAATAAAGAATTTAATCTTTTTGATACGACAAGGCCTTATTTTACCAGGGCCGCTTTCCCGTACACCTTTGAAGAAATAGAACACCAGCTTAATAAAAAGCTTTCTCACATGATTCTGGATATTACATGGGACTGTAATTTAGCTTGCAAATACTGCAAATATTCCGGCATTTATGAAGGAGAAAGAGTAAACCAAAGACTTTATATGAAAAAAGAAATTATTGAAAAAGCATTGTTATTTTTAAGAGACCACTCTACAGAGAGTGAACGTATTTCCATCGGGTTTTATGGAGGGGAACCTCTTCTTGCATTTTCCAATATCAAATATGCAGTTCTACTTGCAAAAGAATTATTTAAGGAAAAAAATATTCGTTTTTCTCTTACTACAAATGGCATCCTTTTGTCAAGAAAAGAGATTCGCGACTTTTTAAAAGACCACAATTTCAGCATTAACGTTAGCATTGACGGGCCCTATGAAATACATGACAGATACAGGGTTAACAAAGCCGGGTTACCCACGTTTAGCACCATTCTGAATGCTTTATGCGAATTTAAAAAGGAATATCCAGATTATTTTATTAAAAAGGTCGGATACATCATTACGCTGGCTCCTCCCTTTAAACTAAAAGAAGTAATGGAATTTACAGAATCCTGGGAATGTAAAACCATGGCACCTGTATTTGCATCCCTCGTTGACCCGTATGATACTGAATTTTATAAAAACTTTTCAAAAGAAGAACTTCAGGCATTTGACAAAGAGCTTGAGGAATTAATAAACGAAAGCTTAGAAAAAGAAATTCCTTCAGGGTATATAAATCCTTTTCTATATCAATTTGTTTTTAAAGACGCGTTTATATATCATAAGAGCGCCAAAGGTAATTTATCAAGAGAGTTTCTTATAGGAGGATTCTGCATACCAGGACATGACAGGACCTTTATAGCACCGGATGGCAGCATTTACCCCTGTGAGAAAGTCCATTATCACTTAAAGGTCGGTGATGTGTACACCGGTTTTTATATGGATAGAATTAAGGAAATAGTGCAAGAGGTGGAGCAATTAAGAAATGAGCACTGTCTTGACTGTCCAATATCAAGGCTTTGTAATATATGCTATGCTCCAATTTACAGAAATGGAAAACTGCGCAAGGATCTATTTAAAAACACCTGCAAAGCAAAAATGAGATCATGGAAGCAAATACTTACAACATATGCCAAAATAAAAGAGATAAATCCGAATTTTTTCAATATATACGAAAAAATGTGGGAGGTAAATAATGATTAAAACAGCAATGCTATTTTTATTATCCATAAAAGGAGCTACGTCCCTTGGATATAGGATATTCCCATCTTATAACACTTCTTGTGAGAATAAAATTGTAATGTTATCTATCCATCCTGGGGGTAACAACGCCATACTTTACATCTATAACATATTCAGTAAAAAGTTAGATTCTGCAGCTATCCCTCTTGGCAGAGCACCTGAAGAAGTGTCATTATTTGGTATAAATTCCCTTGTTTGTGATGGTAAATTTGTTTATGTGTATGACAGGCTGGGTAGAAAAATAAATTACTATGATGCAAAGGGCACATACAGGGGACAGTTTCTTTTAACTAAAACACCATACTATATGGTAGGGGCAAAAGGGCATCTGCTTCTTCTCGGAGCCGGCTATCTTGTACACGTTGACATAGCAAATGATAGTATTGAAATTAAAACACTAAAATATAACAACTTCTCCCCACAGGACATGTGGCTCGGCACAGTTTATTGTGATACGGCTCTATTTTTTGAAGGCACTGGCATGAAATTATTAAAATTTAATCTTAAAAATGGCAACTTAATTGGAGCATACGAGATAGAGCCTAATAATAAATGGAATGCTCGCATTGAAAAGAGAGAAACACCGAGAGGAGGGGTTTCTCTCCTACCAGTTGCTGCTTTTTCTAAAATTATTAAGTATAAAAACTGGTTTGTGCTACAAAGGTATGACCATAAGAACACCGATAAAAATGTCTTATTAATGATAAACACCAGGAATAACAAAATAGAAAAATATGTAAAATTCCCCCGTACTGCTTTTATTCTGGCCTATTTTCCCAAAAAAGACTTATTCTATATCATTGATGAACATAGAGAGCTTTCAGAAATATCCCCCGAAAAACTGGGTATAGCAAGTAAGAAATGAGACTCATACTTTTAATGGGGATACAGTTATTAAACGTACCTATAAGCAGATTTAATTCTGTCCAGAGGTGGTATTTTACAAAAGACAAAGGAGTTGTTCTCACATCAGATTATATTTTAGAATTTTCCTTTAATGACAGCACTATTTTAGTAGATACAGTTGTCCCTCACACGGGAATGAAAAACATAATATTTCACATTGATACTTTT
>JALVLE010000154.1:2504-4804 GCA_027033555.1 Caldifarciminota bacterium
TTACAAAAAACGCGATGGCATTTATCTCAATACCGTTAAAATTCTTTCCCCTCTACCAGTTTTTGATATATTTTCCACTTCAAATAGGGTGGGCATATTATCTGGCAAAAAAGTGTATTTATTACACCTTCCAGACCTTGGAATAGATACCATAAAACTTCCCATGAGTTTTTTATCATTAACACTAACGGACACCTTTTTATTCTGTACTCTACCCGATTCTTTCATGGTGTATATTTACAAATTACACACCAAAATGTCTCAAACCCTTAGGCTCCATACTGTATCAAATTTTTTCCCTGAATACGGTATAAAAGCAAAAAACAAAGGTCTATTCCTGGCCGGAGGGGTTATTGGCGTGTATCCATACTCGCATGATACGTTAATAATATGGGGGTTCTACTATGATAATCTGGATTCAATCAGTCCTGACTTTTTGAACACCAACCCTCATAGCGTCCTTTTGGTCCTTCAAAAAGACACACACGACAAAATAGATATTCTTAAACACTTTCGTTTTGAATACCCGGCGTACCCTATAATAATCAAAAAAGGATACGTTTATATGGCAAGATTTAACTTCAACAAACAAAAAAAGGAGATACAACTATGGAAAATACACTTATACAAGTGATTACTTCACCTGAGAACAAAGAGCCACAGGATGCAGCCTGTAACTGTAGCTTCTATTATGGTTGCAGAATAAAAGGCGCTCTTCTTGAAGGATATATGGACGGTATAATGGCTGTAATGCCCGATTCATCAAATGGATAAAGATATGCGACTTTTAAGACAACTTTTAAGGTTCATTCTAAAGTATTCTAAACGATATATTCCTTTTATTTTGTCAGCTTTCGCCATATCACTAATAGGAAGTATCATATATGTTTATTCAAGTATCATTGTCAAGAGAGCCATTGAAGCTATTAATATAGAAAAAAACTTCAGTGTTTTTCTCAAATTGATACTTCTCTTCTTTTTGTTGAACATTCTCGTAAAACTTCTCGCACTAATCTCCTCATTTCTTGTTAATTTCTACAAAAGGAACCTAATAAAAGACATGCAGATTTCGCTTTTTCAACAGGTTATGAATATTAAACTCTCAGATTTCTCAAAAAGACAATTGAGTGATTATGTTAGCAGAATTACTTATGACACTCCTTCTATTTCCTCAGTGCTACCCGATGGTTTGCTGGATATGTTAAAAAATACAGCCATTTTATTGGGTTCTTTCTATATTATAGGCACATTTGATATCTTCTCTTCTATATTCGCTATTATATCTGTTATACTTATTGCAGGCATTTCTATAATTGGTGGAAATAAAACAGAGCAATATAATCGCCAGTTAAGAATACAACTTTCAAGAGTTATGAGCTCATTACTTGATCCTCTATACAACATGCCTATCGTTAAAGCATACAATATTCAAAACCGCTTAAGTAGATTGCTTAATGAGGTTCTCAATACAACAATCAAAACCCAAATAAAAATGGCACTCCTTAGGACCGGTATAAATAATGCAAATGGTTCACTTATACTTATAATGACAACAGGTCTTTTGCTCAGAGCAGGATATCTTCACGTGGTCTCACACACCTTTTCCATTGGTATGATGTTTGCCATTCTGTATCTCAGTTCACTTATTACTCAGAGTATAGCCAGTATAATGGGCGGAATTATAAATCTAAAAACCGCTATTCCTTCATTTATAAGAATTAATGAGATACTTCGCCTTGAAGTAGAGGACATAACAAAAGGAAAAACAGGAAAAGGCTATGATATAATAATAAAGAATCTTAAGTTCAAATACTCAAAAGACAACCCAGTACTTACAGGTATAAACACAGTGATTTCCTATGGAGAAAAAATCGGAATAGTTGGAAGAAGTGGAGCAGGCAAATCTACCCTGGTAAAAATTTTGCTTGGCTTTTATAGAGATTATTCTGGCACTGTGTATATAGGAAACACAGAACTAAGAGAGATACAGCTAAAGTATCTGAGAGAAATTATTACTTATATTCCGCAAGAAGATTTTATTTTTCCGGGTAGTATAAGGGATAATATGACCATTATAAAACCCAATGCTACAGAAGATGAAATTATTGAAGCATTAAAAATTGCCGGACTCTATAATCGCATTAAATCCTTGCCACGTAACATAGATACAGAAATCACAAACGCGAAATTTCTGCTTTCTGGAGGAGAAAGACAAAGGCTTTCCATAGCAAGAGCTTTTCTAAAAAAGGGGGAGATTTTCATCTTTGATGAAGCACTCGGTCAGATAGATTCTATAACAG
>JALVLE010000155.1 GCA_027033555.1 Caldifarciminota bacterium
TAACAGGTACTCGGCTCAATGCTGACCTTTTGAGCTCTGATGAATTCTATGATTTTTACTTTGAAGAAGTCGGAACCACCCACATGTGGATCTTCCAGTACATGCCTATTGGTCGTGGATTTACCCTTGATTTGATGCCAACTCCTGAGCAAAGGATGAAGATGTACTGGCAGTGGAGAAAAGTTATGATAGAAAAGAAATACTTTGTTGCAGATTTCTGGAACAGCGGAGTGGTTTCCGATGGTTGTATAGCCTATGGCCGCCCAGGTGGTTATCTTTATATTGACTGGAATGGCAATGTGATGCCATGTGTATTTATCCCTTACTACGTGGACAACATTATTGATATCTATAGGAAGGGTGGCAATTTGACAGATGCCATAATGTCTGACTTCTTTAAGAAAGGTCGCGAGTGGCAGTTCAATTATGGCTACATGAAACCAGGCGACCAGATCGGTAACTGGTTAATGCCATGCTCCATCAGGGATAATCACAGAGAGTTTATGAGAATTGCAGAGGAATCACATGTAAAGCCAGAGGATGAAAATGCCGCCGTGGCTTTGGAAGATCAGGAATATCACAAAGGGTTGATTGAATACGACGAGAGACTGAGGGAACTTACAGAGCCTATCTGGGAAGAGATGTTTCTGGAGAAGCTAAAGGTGTAGGTGAAGGTGCGGGGGGCTTTCCCTTCGGGAAAGCCCCCCTGCTTTTTATTTTCATTTAAAGAAAAACGGGATTTCGTAGGCAGCAGACTCTGGTGAGTCAGACGCGTGCACGGCGTTCCTCTGTATATCTGTTCCAAACTTTGCCCTGATTGTACCGGGACGCGCCTTTGATGGGTCAGTTGCTCCTACAACCTCTCTAAGTCTCTTAATAGCATCCTCTCCCTGAAGCAAAAGTCCAACGATAGGTCCAGAGGTCATAAATTCCACAAGTGAGTCATAAAAGGGCTTTCCTTTGTGGACCGCATAGAATTCACGTGCCTCATCAACAGTGAATTTTTTCATTACGATACCGACTATCTCAAACTTGTCCTCCACCATGGAAATAATGTCACCAATAGCGCGCTTTGCCGTGGCGTCTGGCTTTATTATCATCAATGTTTTCTCAACCATCTACCCGCTAACCTTCTCTTTTTTGTATTCCTCTGCAAGCTCAAATCCCTTGTTGAGTGCCTTCAGATTTAGCTCCACAAACTTTTTCTTAACCACCTTCTTAATACTTTCCTCGAGCGATTTCTTGGAAACAATACCGGTTATACCAGCTATAAATCCGAGTGAAAGAATATTTGTTACAAGAGGAGTTCCGAATTCCTGCGATGCAATTCTTGCAAGGGGTACCTTGTAAAGGTTTTTGATTTTGTCCTCATCTGGGATTCGTCTAACAGCACTGATGTCGCAGACGAGAATTCCATTTTCTTTGAGGGTTTTGACAAACTTATCACATGAGTCCTGGTTGAGAACAAGTAGAATATCCGGATTTGTTGCCCTTGGATATGTGATTTCTGTATCA
>JALVLE010000156.1 GCA_027033555.1 Caldifarciminota bacterium
TTCCTCTTCCTGGTTTCCATTCCTTATAGGTAGGATGTTAACGAAAAGTATCTGAGCATCACAGATGAAAGTTATCCCGTGTTTCCATTCCTTATAGGTAGGATGTTAACCTATTGAATAACCCTGAAAAGCCAAAACCAGAGCCAAATAGTTTCCATTCCTTATAGGTAGGATGTTAACAAAACTATAAAAGAAAATGATGATAAAACAATTACTTGTTTCCATTCCTTATAGGTAGGATGTTAACCAAGCCCGAAGTAGCACGAGTATACGAAAACTTCCAGTTTCCATTCCTTATAGGTAGGATGTTAACGTCGCAAGCATATTTTTACCTCGCTCATTAAAAACTCGTTTCCATTCCTTATAGGTAGGATGTTAACAGAGGAGAAGAGGTAGTTGCAATAAGAACCAATTGCAGTTTCCATTCCTTATAGGTAGGATGTTAACAACCAGACCTTAAATGCCACAGGAAGGGGCGCGCTTGGAGTTTCCATTCCTTATAGGTAGGATGTTAACGCGGGCCTAAATTTAAAAGACGCAGCAAAGCAACAAACAAGTTTCCATTCCTTATAGGTAGGATGTTAACCCATACAACAAAACGAACTTTTTCCGTTCCTGCTCAGTTTCCATTCCTTATAGGTAGGATGTTAACCCATTTTTGTTATTATCTACCAATTATTTGCACTTTTTGTCAAAGATCAATTACCAACCTTGTCGTTTTAGAGTATATCACATTACTCCCGTTTTGTCAAGCGGAATTCCTCCGTTTTTGGCATCTTTATTTTTGTACTTCAACCCCCCGGGTTTTTTGCACTACTGGAGGTTGAAGTAAATTTTAGTCCTGATTACACAACCCTTAAACGACATAAATTCAAAAAGCCCGGAATGAGGTTTGTTTTCAGAATTTCCACATTTTATTCAATCTTCATTTACAAAAATTGCTCCTCGCCACCCTTTTCTACCCCAAGTATCTCTCTTTGAAAGTATGCCGTACTCCTTAGCTTATAAAATATAACAGAATCTTCTTGTGTATCTATTGTTTCAATAAGTTCTGCTTTGAGTCTGGCAAGCTGAGCAGTCGTAATTTCTCCTTCAAGTACTGAATTCTGCACCCATGTAAGATATTTTCTTGCAATTTTTAAGACCTTATTTACTCGTTCTTCTCTTATGTCATACACCATTATGACATACATTTTAATATTTCATCAAATAAGGCTTATATTCTTTGTCACCAAGCAGGTGTTTTTCTATTTTATAAAGTTCCAATCGTATGAGAGTTCTGTATGAGACATTTCTCCCAAGTCCTTTATGCTTTACAGTACTCTGCAACCTCTTGTCCCATTCTCTCAAAAACTCCATCTTTGCCCTTTCTTTTAGCATAATTCCACCAAGTCTCATATCAAAACTGTCCTTTTGAATAATTTTCTTGTTAATCATACTTAAAATCAATCTGTCCACTATAACAGGCTTGAAAATCTCCGCTACGTCAAGGTTAAGCGTGAACCTCCTTGTATTTGTTGAATGCAGGTACCCAATACGCGGGTCAAGATGTGTTCTGTAAATCTCTCCAAGTACAGCCACATACAATAACTGATTTCCAAAACTTATAAGGGCGTTTATCCTGTTTTGAGGTGGTCTCCTTGTTCTTGATTCAAAGAAAAAATCAGGGTTATTGGTGATACGGTCAAAACTTTTGTAATAGATGTCCCTTATATTTCCTTCTATTGCCATAAGCTCTTCGGTGGTTTCCTGCTCATCAATCCTTTCTTTCAGGTCTTCTATGTTCTGCATCAAATCATCAAGATCTACTCCCCTTGTTTTATGGTATGATAAGAGTTTGAGCATATTGCCTGTAGCACCTTTTACAAATGTTCGCGCAAGTTTCATTCTTTTCTCATTATCAAGGTAATGCTCTGCCTGTTTGAGTGTTATTAATCCACTATTGTAATGTTCCCGTGGATAAAAACTGCCCACATAATATCCATGATAATTGAAAAAGTGGAGTATTATCTCTTTTTGGCTTAAAAATTCAAGGAGCTTTTTGTTAAGAGAAACCTCGCCGAATATGTAAATTTCCTGTGTGTTTTCAACTGGTACATATTTCTTCTCTCCGTCCTCTGTCTCAAAAAAGAGCGTGTTCTGTTTACGTTTTATAGTGCCATTTGAAAAGATATAGATGGACTTTTTCATGTTTGTTCTCCATCATCTGCATAGCAAAACTCATAAAAGGAACATTTTTTACAATATCTGGTTTTTCTGGGCGGAGGAGGCACATCCCTCTGCACAATCTCTTCTATATCCTGTAATAATTTTTCTACTTCTTTTTCAAGTTCCTCTGTCAGCACAACCTCTTCCCTCTTACGTTCTTTTGGAAAAAGGAGAAGCCCTTTTGTTGTTATACCCTTTTCATGCTTGAGATAATAAAGGTAATACGCAAGCTGCATGTAGGCTGCCTTTTTGTGCCGTGATGATTTTTTAACCTCTGCAACGAGTTCGTCTCGCACTATGTCGATTTTCAGAAGATTGTCCACAAGCACTTCCTTTTTATCCCTTTTATAACTGGTTTCATGGATGAGCCTGCCAATTTGAATGTAAGGGTTGTCGGGATTTGACGACATTTGATGATAGTAAAACCATGCCTCACGAGGGCATACCTGGTATGAGTAGAAAACAGTAGCATTAATTTTTACCATATAGGTACCTCCTCTGCATCCCCATATTCCTCGGGGTGAATCAAGCCTCTATCTTCATTGTATTTTAGTGTGGTAATAGTGTAGTGCAGGCCACTGTCCGGGTAAAAGTACCCGCTATAAACTTTTATCCAGTATACTGGAACCGGGACTGTAAGTTCAACTATTTTCCACCTCTTATCTTCTTCTACAAATTTATAAGCCTCATCTAAAAATTGTTCAGGAATAACATCTATTGACAACATGCCTTTTCTCGTAATAAACCTGCCTCTTATCTCCTCATCACTTAAATCTATCGTATAGTTACCAAGGTATTTTTTAATCTCGCGAAGATTATCCTCTCCCTCCTGAATTTCTTCCCAGAATCTATCCTTGCTCGCAATTTCCTTATAGAGTTTGTCTGTCGCATCAGAAAGTTGCCTTTCTGCAGGAATCTCCGGTAAATCTTTCAAAATATCCAGAGTTGTTTCTATAACCTCTTTATCATAAACACGCGAAGAAGAGGTACCAAGTTCAGTGAAAATCAGTACATTTGACTGAGATTTTTTGCCGTACCTGTTTACCCTTCCCATTCGCTGAATAAGGGCATCCATGGGGGCAATTTCTGTAAAAAGAACATCATATGAAATATCCAGACTCACCTCCACTACCTGTGTAGAGATTAAAATTGTGCCCTTTTGTGCTTTCTGAGCTTCATGTTCCTTTTTTATCCTATCTCTATAGATAAATCTGGAATGCAGGAGTATTGTATTTTGCCATTTTTCCTTTATACGTGAGTAAACCTCCTGTGCCTTTTTTACGCTGTTCACAATTATCAAAACCCTTCCGCCTTTTTGTGCAATATCAATTGCCTGAACGAGCTGGTTATCAATGGGAACTTCAAATACCTGGAGATTATGTCTTTTCCTCTCCCAGAAATATTCATCAGCCTCTATTAAAACATCCCCTTTAAAAATATCAAGTAACACTCCGGGCAAAGTAGCACTGGCCATTGCGAGTTTGTGAGGCATTTGCCACTCTAAAGCCGCCTTCAAAATTCCCAGGGTAAAGGGTTCATAAGTATGTATCTCATCAATTATTACAGCAGAATCTCCTGAAAGTGTTAATCTCTCTTCCCAATGTCTGCCGTTTAAATATCCCATAAGGAATTGATCAAGAGTCGCAACAACCACAGGTTTTGCAAAGACAGATGAGAACAGTTTGTAATCAAGAGGTAACTCATCCTCTGTTTGTTCTTTTTGCCTGTGTATAATATAGTTTGATCTGCCGTGTGATATTCCAACATTCTCTTCGCCATATATACTTATGAGTCTTCTCCACATCGCATTAACAGTGGCCTGAGTTGGGAGAAGATAGAGTATCCTTCGTGCTTTACCAGCCCAGAGAAGAAGAGCCTCAGTTTTTCCACTACCTGTGGGGGCTTTTAATCTGATATTACTCTTTTCTTTCAGGCTATACGATTTTTGCTGAAAATTTCGCAGTCTGAAATTGCGTGATTCTATGAAGCTGCTTATTTTTCTGTCACCATCTTTTAAAAACAGTTTATTAATATCATTTTTCCCTGCTGAAGCAAGCCAATCTGCAAGGTGCAATACGGTTTTGACCTGAGCATAATCGCGCCATGGTATGCACTTAAAGTGTGAGAGTAATTTGTTCTGGTATGAATGGAGAATATCTGATGGACTTTTACCAAAAGATAGGGCTTTTTCCAGAAGAATTTCATCATCTATGTCAAAATCTATCGCTTCTTCTAAGATTTCCTTCAAAACTTTGCCTATAGAATTACACCACTCCGGCTTATTCCACCCTTCGTACATCCAGGAGGTAAGTGGGGAATGATGTGAAATTACTGCTGCGGTGGCAACAAGAGGCCTTCCAAATAATATGTGCTCTGCCACCATCACAAATGGCAGTGAGGCGAGGGCATGAGGATAGGCCTTTTTTCTCTTTTTTCTTATGTACTCTTGAAAACTTATTGTGGCTTTACCAACATCATGTAACAGGCAGGCAAGCAAAGCCCTTTTTCTTATTGTATCCTGCAGGTCTAAGGCTTCGCACAGTTTAATTCCGTGCCTGTAAACCTCAATTGTATGCTCTTTTAA